>CAMBQS010000067.1 GCA_945870015.1 Desulfocicer vacuolatum DSM 3385 | reverse complement strand
ATCCAAAAGCAAGAGTTTGTTTTTTTAAATAATATTGACTCTTGGACTAATTTAAAAAGCATATTGGCTGGTGTGAAAGAAAGCAAAGGTATTTTATTTTGTAAGAAAGTTAATTTTTAAACGTCTTTATGTGTGAAGAGAAATTGTAACTGTAATAATTTAAAAAAGGGAGGGATTGACTTATGAGTGGTATAGTAAAGGGTTGTTGGCGTTCAAATTGTCTAAGATTTCTATTTGTTTTTATTTTAACAGCTTTTATTGCTATTGGTTGTGGGGGGAGCGATGATCCTGCCCCAGTTGATCATGATACCCCTAAAGAAACCATTGACAATTCAAAATTTTATGGGGTTTATAATTTTCACTTGAAAATTGGTAATTGCTTAGAAGAGGATTCTACAATGACAATTGGAAATGACCGGTCAAGATGGGATGAAGACGATTATTTATATATCCCTCAATTAACCAACTCTGACTTGATAGTAAATGATGGAAATGAATATGATTACGAAATCACAGTGTCTGGAAATACAGTCACATTCTATGAAGAAGATTTCGCAGGTCAATATACTTGGAAATTGGTGCTTACTTTTTCTGCTGATTACAAGACTGTTCAGCTAAGTGGACTTGGCACCGAAACAGATCCAACTGAATGCGATGGCGATATTACTGGTAGCGCTACGAGGGTTACGACTGAAGACGATGATTCTACCGTTCAGTGGAATGCTTTAACTGATAACCCGGTTTTACAGGGAGCAGGTGGAGAAGAGTATGATGATTGTATGGTATTAAAAGACGACGAATCATATAAAATGTGGTTTCAAGTAGAGAACAATGATAGTATATTTTATGCTACTTCAAATGATGGAATTGTTTGGACAGAACATCCAGGCCCTGTTCTTGAACCTGGACCTGCCGGTAGCTGGGATGAAATTGAAGCAGACGGTCCGATGGTCATCAAAGAGTCTGGATTATATAAAATGTGGTACTCCTCAGATGGCAGCCCCGCCCAGATCGGCTATGCCACTTCGCCAGATGGAATAAACTGGACCAAATATGAAGGGAATCCACTCCTTGAAGGTTTCATTCCGACCGTTGTAAAAGATGGTGCTACATATAGAATGTGGTATTGTAAAGATGAGAGTGGAAATGATAACGAAAGTATCTTTTATGCTGTTTCGGATGACGGTATTGAATGGACAATCCAAAATGGCGGAAATCCAGTTCTCACATATGCAGGGGCCGGTTTTGTAATTAAAAATAATTCAATTTATGAAATTTGGTATGAGGATAACCAAAAAAATGGTATTAGTTATGCAACATCTACAAACGGCATTACATGGAATACTTTCGCCGGTAACCCAGTTATACCATCCGCTGGAGATCCAACTGTTATCAAAGATGGTGACCAATATAAAATGTGGTGTGTGACTTCGCAAGAAGATGGCATTTATTACACATCAACCATTGAATAGGTTATGTTTTAGGTCAAAGACTTTTTATTTTCTTTCAATTTGGTTATAAAAGTATAAAAGGGCAGGGGTATTTTGACCTTGCCCTTTTTATATTTACGTATTGGGCATTATTGGGGACGGGAATCGGGACGTACATTAAAATATAAATTGATCTTTTCAATTCAAGCTTCTTATGATGATGAGTTCTCCCAGATTCCACAATATGATTACGTGATTCAATAATAAAAATCATCCACTGTGTTATACACGATAATATTGAGATTTCCCTTCCTATCAACATGAAAAATACTCCTCGCAAAAACCTGACATATATCGTTGATATCTGTAAAAAAGCAGCCATATTCCGGTTAGGCTTCCTACCTGCCTTAACATGATGACATAACACATGCTGGCAGAAACCATTTATGATAATTTTGATCGTCTTTTTTTTGCCGTTGTGGTACAAAATTGCCATATCGAATTATTCATGTGATCCATCAATGGAGAAAAAAATGAAAAAAATAGCGCTCTTTGTTTTTAACGGAGATCCCATGTGTTTTATTCATGTACTGCTGAATGCCCTTGACATGAAAGTAAAAGGATATGAGGTAAAAACAATTATCGAGGGTGCAGCGGTCAAATTAATTCCAGAGCTTGCAAAGCCGGAACACCCGCTTCATGTTTTATGGGAAAAAGGGAAATCATCAGGTGTTATTGAAGGTGTCTGCAGGGCATGTTCACATAAACTTGGAACGTTGAAGGATGCAGAAGCGCAGGGATTATCTCTCCTCGGCGATATGTCCGGTCATCCTTCTATTGTTGAATACATGGACAGGGGGTTTGAGATTATTACATTCTAAAAAGATTGCATAATGTCGGATAACGTAGTATCTTAAAACATCATTCAGTTTCTTCCTTCAAATCGTTTCGAATCCATATCTGAAAAAGTTGGGATATGATTCCATGTATGGAATTTGGATCTTCTGTTCGTTTATAATATTTTTATATTATTATGGAAACAGTACCGATAAAACTATTGTTGGTTGAAGACAATCCATCGGATGTGATGTTGATAAAAAAAATGCTTGGTAAAGAAGGCAGCCCGATCTATGAGAACAGAAAAGCTGAAAGAAACAGTTGCAAAACTGGAAGTGGAGATAACCGAACGGAAAAAAGCAGAGGAAGAATTAAGAGCCATTCACGAAAGACTGAAGGAACAGGTTACTGAACAGACAAAGGCGCTTCAGGAAACAATCGATCAGTTGAATGTTCAGTTGGAAGAGCGGCAACTGGTGTCTGAAGCCCTTCATGAAAGTGAAGAACAGTTTCGTTCTCTGGTGGCAAATCTACCCGGGGCAGTATATCGTTTTCGAATCGATAGTGAATGGACCCTGGAATATATTTCTGAAATGATCGAGGAGATTACAGGTTTTCCTCCGTCCTTTTTTATCCGGAATCGGGTGCGATCCTACCGCAGTATCATTCATCCGGATGACCTTGAAAAAGTGGACAGAGCGATTCAGGAAGGACTGGATCCCATGAAGTCCATCCATGTTGAATACCGGATTATCGATGCGAACAATCAGATTCGCTGGTTTATTGAAAAAGGTCAGGCCATTTTCAGTGAGCTTGGTCAGCCATTGTGGCTGGATGGTTCCATTTTTGATGACAGTGAAAGGAAACATGCGGAAGATGCTCTGCAGGAAGCCAACAAGGAACTGCAGCGTCTGGCCATTATGGATGGATTGACTCAGATACCCAATCGAAGACGGTTTGATGAGCATCTTGCCAATGAGTGGAATCGGATGAAGCGGGACCGGAAACCGATATCATTGATATTATGTGATATCGATTATTTCAAGTTATACAACGATAACTATGGCCATCAGGAAGGGGATGGCTGTCTTCAGGCTGTTGCACGGGCTATTCATCAGGTGGTAAAACGATCTTCTGATTTGGCTGCACGATATGGAGGAGAAGAGTTTGCCCTGATTCTGCCGGATACGGATATGCCCGGCGCAATATATATCGCTGAAAAGACAAGAAAAATTATCGCTGAGCTCAAGATTCCGCATGGATATTCAAAGGTGGACAGGCATGTTACCTTGAGTCTGGGTGTTGCCGGCAGAATTTCGTTTCAGGATTCATTGCCGGAAGACCTGATCAAGGAAGCGGACAATGCCATGTATCAGGCAAAAAAACAGGGGCGTAACTGTGTTTTTCCTGGAAACCCGGGGATATAATTATTTGCCGGACAACCTGGATGAGATTTAGGATGATATGAAAATTGAAGATCTGCATGCTATTCGGGAGATCGTTCGCACCCTGGTTGCGGTAATTGAGGAAAAGGATGAATTTCTCAGGGGACATGCTGAGCGGGTTGCTCTCACCTGTATGGATTTTTCCAGAAAACTCGGTTTGACACAAAAAGAGATTGAAACGATTTATCTATCCGGGCTGCTTCATGATATTGGTATGGTTTACATCCCGATGGGTATTCTGCACAACCCCGGCCCATTGAATGCAGATGAAATGGCTGTTGTGAAACAGCATCCCAGGGTCGCTCAAAAGATCCTCTCCCATATCCATGTTCTTTCCGATACGCTTCCGATCATTCTTCATCATCATGAAGCCTGTGATGGGAGCGGATATCCGGATGGATTAAAACAGGATGAAATCCCGATTGGTGCAAAGGTGTTATCTCTGGCGGATCAGTATCATGCCCTGATGTCGGTTCGACCCCACAGGCCGGCTTTCACACTGGAAAAAACAATTGAGTTGATGCTTCGGCAAAAAGAGAAATTTGATGGTACGTTATTCAAGGAATTTTTGCATTTCATACAGATGACTGCAAAGGCAACACCGGACAGTTCAAAAGAAAAACTATCCCGGAATGCTGTTTTGAATATTGCAAAGGAGATTGTTGATAAAATCAGAAAAGAAGAGATTGATATTCCGGTAATGCCGAGAATATTCAAGGATGTTCAGGATATTATCGATAGTCCGACTGCAACTCAGGATGATCTTGTCCGTGTGATTGAAAAAGATGTAGTGATATCGGTGCGGTTGATTGCCTCAGCCAATTCCCCGTTTTATCGAGGGAACAGCCTGATCCGGTCTGTAAAAGAAGCGATTCCGCGGCTGGGAGTACAGGAGGTGAAAGATGTTGTTTTTGCTATCGCCAGCAAGCGCCTTTACCGGATTGAGAATGACATGTTGAAAATGCTGTTTGAAAAAATATGGCAGCATTCCCTTGCGTGTGCGTATTGTGCAAAGATACTGGCCAAAAAACTGGAATGGAAAAATCCGGAAAATTATTTCACCATTGGATTGTCTCATGATATCGGCAAGGTCATGTTTTTACGATTTGTCAGTACTACCGAATTCATGCAGAAGATACAAAATGTGTCGGATATCATCGGTTATCTGGAGGAGATTAATATTACATTGAGCGGCGTGATTCTGCGGCATTGGAGGCTCAATCGGGATTTTATCCGGGCCATTACATTCCAGGAGGGAGCAACCTTTGACAAGTTTACCAGCAAGGCTGTTCTGATTCTTCAAGTCGCCAATCATCTGGCGGATCATATCGGGTATGGGATTGGAAATGATCCAAAAGAATTGGCCTCACTGAAAGCCATACCTCTTTTAAATATCGGGCCGGAACTTCTGCATACTGTCGGCGAAGAGGTGAAAACCGTCATGCAGAGTGTGGCAAACAACTTCTGATGGATCATGGATAATTATCGTTTTTGATCATGCTTCATCATGGAAAAATGATTCTGATATCAGGGCGGCTGCCCTGACCGGAGATCCATCTGCATCCTGAATTTTGAGTGGGAAGCAGAAAAAAGAAAAAATTTTGTCCGGTAGTTCTGAAAGGTTTGTCAGATTTTCAATGATGAGGATTTCGTTTTGTAAAAAGACCCGATGTATCGGATAGGTGTCAGTGTCTGTCCGGTCCACGGAAATCATATCCACACCAATTCCCTTTAATGGGAATCCAGCCAGCCATCTGGCGGCCGCTGATGTCAGAACAGGGTATTTCTTGAAATAGTCATCGGTTCCCCATTTCAGATACCATCCGGTATGGAGCAGAAGAAAATCGATTTTCAGGATAAGTGGCTCATATTGGGAAAGATCGTAGCGTTCTATTTTTCCATGATCAATATGGATGAGGTTGATTACAGCCGCTTTTCCCAGGAACCTTTCTGTTGGAAACCGGTCAAGGGATTTTCCTTCCAAAAGGATATGGGATGGCGCATCCATGTGGGTACCGGTATGGGAAAACAGGGTAATCCTTTTCTCCGTGAAACCCTGGTTTTCAATTGTACAGGGTGTAGTAAAAACAGGAGGTTCTGTTCCCGGGTAAACCGGTGTTTCAGTGGAGATTGTATGGCTCAAGTCAACTGTTTTCATGGATTGCGGATTCTTTTTTTGTCCTTCTTGACAGTATGGATATGACACAGGATATGTCACTATTCATAATTTTTAAAGAGAAATCTTCCTTGACAGGATTGATTTTTTTATATTAAAAAATCAACCATATGATTCAACCAAATGGTTGTAAATTTCCATCGGATCTGCATTCTCTTCAAAGTCCTGAGCTTTTTCAGGCGAATCGGCAACAGATAAAACAGGCTAATAATGGAGACGTGATTTATGAACAAGGTTCCAGATACGATCAATGATTTGAGGCAGCCGGAAAAAACAGAACATCTTCTGGATATGTTTCAGCGGATTATGGTTCACTATGCGTTGTGGTTTTCCGAGGTTCGGAATCGCATGGGAACGGAAAAAGCCATGACCATTCTGAATGAAGCAACCCGAAAGAGTTTTTCCATTCAACTGAAACGGTTTGTAACCGCTTTTGGGGGAAATCCACAGAAGGGCATTCCGATTTCTTTGCTGGAAATGAATGAAGATCAAATGAATGATATAATGAAAAATACAGCCATCAACTGGCTGGCAAACGATGGCGTCTGGTTTCAGGCTGTTGAATTTTCAAGCAACATGAAAGATGCCAAAGACTGTAATGATGCGTGCTGGCAGTATTTTTCACCTTTTGAAGCTACGGCAATTAAAAGCTTGCTGGGCCTTCCGGAAAATCCAGGGCTGGAGGGATTAAAAAAAGCATTGAATTTCCGATTGTATGCCTGCATCAATACCCAATCCATTGTGGAAGAAAGTGCAAACAGTTTTCTTTTTCAGATGAACGAATGCCGCGTGCAATCTGCGAGAAAACGGAAGAATTTGGATGATTATCCCTGCAAATCCGGTGGTATGGTTGAATACACCACCTTTGCCCGGACAATCGACAGCCGGATTCAGACAGAATGTGTGGGATGCCCGCCGGACAAACACCCGGAGGAGTGGTATTGTGCGTGGCGTTTTACAATATAATACTGAAAAATGAATCAAATTATAGGTTTTGAACAGAGAGGGAGATTTGTGCGATACCATCGAATGATTCATCTCTATTTTTTCATTACCTGGATCGGTTTTTTAATCGGTCCGGCGCTTTTGCCAGCCAATGCTTTTCGGATTACTCAATTTATCTCTCCGGAAACCTGCGGGGAATGCCACAGTGAAATTTTTAACCAGTGGAAGCATTCCCTGCACAATCTTTCCCAGAAAGATCCTGTGTATTTAAGTGTTGCAAAATATATTCGAAAAGGCCTGATTGATCAGAACGAAATCGCGGAAGCAGAATCCTGCGTGAAATGCCATGTGCCGGTCGGGGTTATCACCGGTTATCCTCAGAAGACCTCCGATGATGAAAAGAAAATTCCGGAGATTGCCAATCAGGGCATTCAGTGTGACTATTGCCATTCCGCTACCAGCGCAGAAAAAATGTACAACAATGGGCTTCAGCTCAGTCCGGGAAACGGCGAGGAAGCGCCGGGTGTCAAAAGAGGGCCGTTTCACGATTCTGAATCCGATTTTCATGAGAGTGCTTTTTCGGAATTCCATACAGGTTCCGAAATCTGCGGAACCTGTCATAATGTAAAGCATGTCGCTTACATGACGGATCTGGAGACCACATACGATGAGTGGAAAAATGGGCCTTATAATCACAACAAAGATCCGGATAAAAGAATCACCTGCCAGGGATGCCACATGTATCAGCGGCCCGGACTGCCGGCAACCGGTTCCACCCAAAGGATAAAGAACAGGGGCGTTGCTTCAGATGACGGCCCGGTTCGGGAGCATATTTTTACCCATTACTTTGTTGGCGGGAATCGTTTTGTTCCAGGACTCTTTGATGACCGGACTAAACCGGAAATGGCGGATGAACGGTTGAAGCATGCTGCTTCTTTGGCTATTGAGACAGATCGGATAAAAGATGGAAAACTGGAAATCGTCATTACCAACATTGGTGCCGGGCATGATCTGCCGACCGGTCTGACCGATATTCGTGAGATGTGGCTTGAAATTGAAATCCGGGATAAAAATCAGAAAAAAGTAGTGTATACCTCCGGCAAACTGGATAAAGACCGGTATCTGCCGGATGATTCCATTATTTATCGCACTGTATTCGGGGATGGCAAAGGTAATCAGGTCTGGAATATCGCAGAGGCAAAGGAAATTTTGTCCGATAAACGAATCCCGCCATTGAAATCCATAACAGAAACCATTTCACTGCCTCAAGGCAAACAAACCGGATTGTCTGTTCATGTAAAATTGCTGTATCGGTCTGCTCCTCAGAAAATTGTGGATCAGGTTGCTGGAAAGGGAAAGTTTATCCTTCCCGTGGTTACCATGGCTTCTGCTGAGCGGGATTTTTAATAAGGCATAGAGGCAGCATCGAGCCATGGCTTGGAAATGCTGGATATAGGATAATAAACAGGAGAGATGATCATGAAAAAGTGTCCTTTCTGTGCTGAAGAAATTCAAGACCAGGCGATAAAGTGTAAACACTGCAATGAGTTTCTGAATGCCGCCAACCCGTCACGTTTCACAGAGGAAAAGACACAATGGTATTTCCGGAAATCTTTTATTATCATTGCTGTCTGTTGTGTGGGGCCGCTTGCGTTACCCCTGATCTGGTGGCGGCCGCAAACAACGCGGGCATGGAAGATCGGGCTTACAGTAGGAATAGTTGTTCTTTCCTGGTTTTTTTTCCAGATGACAATGGAATCCATTCGTACTTTCAAGGAGTATTCCAGACTGATTGAGGGGATGTGACTTAACCGGTTATCTTATATTTCTCGTCAGAAGTTGTTGAAGGTCTAAAAAAGCGTTGAGAGGGCGTGTACTGAACTGATACCAATTTTTTGGTCACAGGATGTTGGAATTCGAGAAAAAAGGCTGCCAGGCGGATTTGCCGGACAAATGTTGAATCCGCACCATATTTCCGGTCACCGACAACAGGACAGTGAATTCCAGCGAGATGTACACGGATTTGGTTCTTCCTCCCGGTATGTAATTTAATTTCCACCAGATGATATGGGATTTCACTTTTAATGTAAGAATATTCTGTTTTGGCATACCTGCTGCCAGGGGTTTCCTTTGAACAGGTGACAACCTTCCGGGTAGAAGTATCCATCAGCCAGTTTTCAATGATTCCCTCCGGGGGATCTGGCCGGTTTTCGGTAAGCGCGATATATTTTTTGGCAACTTTTTGCCATTCATCCTTTATTTGCTTCTGAAGTTTTTCAGATTTTGCAAATATCAGCAAGCCTTCTACTTCCCTGTCAAGCCGATGAATAACCCAGAGCCTGGTTTTTTCCCCATCCCGTTTCAGGAGAAACGCTTCCAGAAGTTTATGGTATGAATTATTGATCACCAGCTCTTTGTTTCCACATGATAAGATTCCGGCAGGTTTCAGGGCAACAAGCAGATAAGCATCCTCGAAATGGATAACCACAGGGTTTTTCCCTGTTGGGACCCGATCTTTATTTCGGTTGTTTTCGATTGGAACAACTTCCAGCTCACTGCCTGTTTCGATAATCTGTTTTGGATGCCGCCCGATTTTTTCCCCATTCACCAGGAACGCTGAATATTTGATTATCTGCTTGGCCTTTTGTTTTGAAATCCCTTTATAGATGACCATTATGGTTTCAAACAGGGTCGCTGTATTTTTCAATCGATATTTCATGTTATCTCCAGCGATCCCCAGTTGGCTAAACCTTTATTTCCGGAGTCTAGGGATTCGGAAGGTTTGTTTGCGGAAAGGATTTTATTGCTGGCTTCTGGAAAATGGTCATGGTTATCCATTTGGGGTTTGATATTCGTCTTTTTTGTACCTGCTTGAGGCACCTCTGGTTTCATCTCCGGGTCAAACGAGAACTCGACTGTAAAATTTCCCTGCTCAGATGAATAGGGGATCACGATGATGGGGCCTCTGGTTTGATGAACAATCCTGTGGTCAGGGCCATGGACAACTTTTGGAACGGTAAGCGTCAGATTAAATCCTTTTTCAGCCAGAATGCGTACGGCCCTTCCGGTGATCATGCTTGTCAGCTCGGCGACTGTATCGATCACGGTATCTTCACCTACATTGCTGGTATCTGTGTCCAATTTTTTTGAGACAATATACAATATCGTACTCTGATCAAAGGTGACCGCGACTGTACCTTTACCGGCGCCCTTCAAACCAATGATTCCTGTCACATCACCCATGCCTTTTTCATCTTTTTTTCTGTATATTTTTTGGACTTTATAGCTGAGGTGGGCCACATCATGAATAATTTCCAGTGTTGCCTTTAGAAAGGTGTTAATCATATTGGCATCCACAGAGAAACCTCCTGTATTGAAAGCCCGGGGCTGTTTGTTCTGGATTGGTTCAGAAAAATATTTGAGGCAATTGGCTGCAATGCAATTGAAATGTGATATCAGAACCATTCAATTACACAGTATTGTATCAAAAAAATATCCGGATTGAAAGATCTGTTTCCTGAATTTTTTTATAGGTTGAAAATTCGTTGTTTGGATAGTAACATATCTGTATAGTTTGGAAAAATAACCTGATATTATTTGTTTCATGCAAATGTTCGGATGTTTGATTTGTATCCATCAAAAAAGAAAAGGCACTCCGCCGATGTCCAGACTACGTCAAGAACTCATTCAAATTCAAAAAAGGAACTACTGGAAAAATGTCAGGCTGGTTCGGGATAGCCTGGAGTATAATTCTGCGGTTGAAACCTATGAAAAGGAGTATTTTGATTATCTGAAGGATTATCAGGGGATTTCAACCAAAGCGGAACTGATTAAAAAGGTGTCCGGCGCAGACCTGGTATTTCATGGGGATTACCACACGCTGCGACAGTCCCAGCGGTGCATCTTGCGTATTCTGCGGGAAATCCAGGCAAAACGGGAGATCATCCTCTGTCTGGAGATGTTTTACGGCATGGATCAGAGATATATCAACGCCTTTATGGATGGCGAGCTTTCTGAAGGCGTCTTTATCCGGAAAATCGATTATCGGAAAAAATGGCCTTTCAGTTGGCAGAACTGGAGTCCGATTATTTATTTTTGTCAGGATCATGGGATTCCGATCATCGGGATCAATTCCAATCCCGGGGAAGGACTCGGGGGAATAAGAGACCGGGACCGGTATTCGGCAAAAATGATTGCAAAAACATTGCTGAAAAATCCGGGAAAGCTGATTTACGTGGTGGATGGTGATTTTCATGTCTCTCCCAACCATCTTCCAAACGAGGTGGAACAACTTCTGCTCCTTCTGGATGTTCAGATCCGGAGTTTCATCATCTATCAGAATGCGGAAAACCTTTTCTGGAAAATGTGCGAACAGGGAAAAGAGGAATCCGATGTTATCCGGATCAGTGACAACAGCTTTTGTGTCATGAACACAATGCCTGCCAACAAAGTTCAGTCTTATCTGAACTGGCTGGAATACTCTGAAGATGCATATTATCCGGTTCACGGGGAGTGGGGTGAAGACAGTTCGGAAGGAAGCGGGCTGTCGGTTCAGGACATTGCGTCTGATCTTGCATCCATTCTGAAGCTGGACCTGTATCCCCAGGCGTTGGAACAACTGAATGTGTATTATGCCGATAACCTTGATTTTATGGATTTGATTCATGATATGCCGGAGGTCAAGGGGAAAATCCGGTTGATCAAGGAGAAATTGAAAAGCGGGGAAGGGTTTCTTCTGGAATATGCGCAGGAAGGAAAAGATGCGTATTTGATTTATCTGCCCAATTCAAATCTCAACATGGCAGCCGAGGAGGCGGCCCATTTTGTGAATGCGGTCTGCCGGGGCCGTCTGACAGCAGACCTCAGCCTGTTTGACCGGTTTTACTGGAACGTGATCACGGAATGTCTGGGATTTTTCGGAAGCAAGTTTATCAATGAAAAGCGAAAAGCCCATTCGGAAAACTCCCTCAGAAGATTGCTGGGACAGATGAAACGGGACGAATATCAAAAGGCTGATTCAATGATTCCACAGGTGGCAAGATTCATACTGCAACACTATGCGCTTCAGCATCAGACCGGGAATCCGGAGGAGTTCTATCGGAAATTTGAACCTCAGTATCGAAACCGATCGATTCTGCCGCTGGTGTTCAGCACCCAGCTCGGATATATGCTGGGCAACAAACTATATTACGCAGTGAAAAAAGGCCGGTTCCCGCTTACGAAAATACGTTCCTATTTCAAGGATACTTTTGAAGAGACAGGCAAGGCATTTTCCTGCTACCTGGAGATCAGCCATCGATTGAAAGAGATGAAGCATATCACTCAGTTTTAGATCCTGTTTTTTCATCAAAATTACAGAGCAATGATTCAGGAGATGATCGTTTCGATTATTGTCT
>CAMBQS010000066.1 GCA_945870015.1 Desulfocicer vacuolatum DSM 3385 | reverse complement strand
GTGAAGTAGAAGATGCAACCGCTGAAGAGGTCGAAGAGATAGACGAGGATGAGATCAAGGAGATCGAAGACACAGAGCTTGAGGAGATCGACGGGGATGCAGCAGCCATCGAGGAGATGGATGATATTGATCTTGAAGAGGTTGAAGAGGATGAGATCAGTGAAATAGAAGATGCAGCCGCTGAAGAGATTGAAGAGATAGATGAGGATGAGATTAAGGAAATCGAAGACACAGAGCTTGAGGAGATCGACGGGGATGAAGTAGTCACCGAAGAGGTGGTTGATATCGATCTTGAAGAGGTTAATGAAGATGAGATTAATGAAATAGAAGATGCAGCCGCTGAAGAGATTGAAGACACAGAGCTTGAGGAGATCGACGGGGATGAAGTAGTCACCGAAGAGATGGATGATATCGATCTTGAAGCGGTTGAAGAGATAGATGAGGATGAAATCGAAGAAATAGAGGACACGGAACTTGAAGAGATCGACGGGGATGGAACAATTGATAAAACTTCTGCTTTTGATCAACTGGGATTGCCTCGGGACAATCTTGAACAAAAAGAGTTCCAGACCGACAAGAATCTTCTTGCCGAACAGTTTGATGGAGTTCTCGGGAGCATGGAACGATATTACAATCAATATCTCCTGATACCCGGCGGACAATATATTATCGGATGCAGGTCAGATTCCAATATCGATCTCCCGGAAAAAACCATATCCCTGCCGGATTTTTATATTGGAAAGTATCCGATCACCAATGCATTGTTCGAAGTGTTTGTTGAAAGAACCGGCTATCAGACAACTGCCGAGAAATTTGGGTTTGGATGGGTATATTCAGGCCGGTTTCAGAAAAATGTTGATTCAAAAACCAATACCAGAAGCTTTGAATGGAAGGCCTCCTATACCAAAGAAAAAATCAAGGGCGCATTCTGGTATCAGCCATTCGGCCCGGGAAGCACTCTTCATGGGAAGAGGAATCATCCGGTTGTCCAGGTGAGCTTTCAGGATGCGGTTCATTTTTCAGCATGGATCGGGAAACGCCTTTGTACGGAGTTCGAATGGGAGGCGGCGGCAAGAACTGAGAGAGGAAATCTTTACCCCTGGGGGAATGCGTGGATGGAAAATGCCTGCAATTATGAGCACAGTGCCATCTCCGATACCACGCCGGTGGATCACTATTCCAGCGGCATAAACAGTTTCGGTGTAGCAGATATCCTCTGTAATGTTCTTGAGTGGACTTCCGATCAGATCAAACCCGCATCTGGAAAAATACGGGAAAAGAGATATCACATCGCAAAAGGAGGGTCATGGATATCGGCCCGTAATATCCAATTATCCAACCGGTTCCGGTTTGAGGCTGATTACACGGCAAATATTCTGGGATTCCGGTGTGTGGCGGATTAAGCCGGAACGAATTCATATCGTTTGCAAAAACTAAAACGATAGCTGACATGTCGTGATGGTGGGTTTAATCTGATCTACAAATCGGCTATGTGATCTGTAATTGTTTGGAGCGAATTCGAGTTCGTAATTTCAATGATCTGCAATTTTAGTGGTATCGCGTTTTGGATGTGTTTGATTTACCGATCTCACATTCAGAAAATAAATAAAATGAAGAGCCAATTTCAAAACTCCCAAAAACCGCATTTACTAGGGTGCTTGACAGTACCGAGTTCTTGACCTTTTCCAGGCTCAAAAATCCGACTCCGGGGGGAGGTCGTTTTCATATTCTTCCACCCAGCTCTCGATTTGATTCTCAAACCGTTCCATTTGTGCTTCATCAAATCCTTCCGGCGTATATTCCATCTCGAGCCAACCGATAAGATGACTCCGTATCGCCTGGTTATCAAAACCCGAGTCTTTCCTTATCCGCTCGACGCTTTGGTCAATGCTCAAGCTTTCACCATCCGGCCAAATGATCCTTCTCTCGAATGGATCGACTTTCGCGCCATCCAAAGCATTGAAGACACAATCCAAGGCATCCATTGATTTCACGCCTTCCGTGGAACCATTCCGAAAAATCGTCCCCAAAACCGCCGGACACTCAATGGCTTCTTCATGTGTCGCCTCTTTCCTGCTTCATTCTTGTCCGAGAATATTCAATGGATAGATCGATCCATTCTTCTACCAATTTCTTGAATCGCTTGTAAACCTCAATTTGTCCCCTGATTTCATCAACCCATTCCGGTCGCACATACTGGGTCCGGCTCTTCATTTTATGGGTGTAGCTCAATTGAAAATAGGGTCCCTTCTTTTTAGCGGGCACCTTGTATTGCAGCGACAGGACACCCGGACGCATCGGAGCCAACTCCGATAACTCGTTTTTTATCCTTCGGATCTCATTTTCCAGTTGTTTCAGCTTGTCTGTTGTCATATGGTATAGCATACATATGCTATACATTTTTGTCAACCCCTTTTTGACACGGAGAATGCCATGAAACTATGGGCTTATTGGCTTGATGCGGCTCTTCCCTTAAGGTCAGCCTGTTCCCGGATGCGCTCCTTTCTCTGGTTTATCACTTGTCTCGCCGGAATGACCGTGAGAATCGATCTCTTGGGCGTTACCAGCATCGTCCGCGCCATGGGCCTTAAACCCTTTTGTTATGACCGAATACTCGATTTTTTTCATGGAACCGGCCTTAGCCTGGATAAACTGCCACGGATTTGGACGCGAACCGTACTCAAGATTTTCCCCGATGTCCCGCGTGTGAACGGTCGGCTCCTCCTCGTCGGAGATGGAATCAAGATTCCCAAGGAAGGCAAAAAGATGCCGGCGGTAAAGGGACTTCATCAAGAATCCGAATCGAACTCAAAACCTGCCTTTATCATGGGGCATTCATTCCAGGCTGTCGGCATTCTTGTCGGCGCGCTGAAATCCGTATTCGCCGTGGCGTATTATTCAGCCACGGAAAAAAACACCGGCCGGGGGAGAAAAAGAGTGTATGGAAAAAAAATCAAACTCCGCGAGTTATTCAAGGATCCGGAGGCGATGCTTACGGCCCCGAGTCCGATTTATGGCGAAAGCGGCGGACAAATCCGGTATCTCTCGCTCGATCTGATCTGGCGGTCGGCAGGAAGACCGGTTCGTTTCATGGCGGTTTTTCATCCCACGCGAGGCAAATGTATTTTGATGTCCACAGACCTGACTCTTGCGCCGCTTGAAATCATCCGTTTATATGGACTCAGGTTCAAGATCGAGGTGTCCTTCAAGCAGGCCGTCAGAACCATGGGGGCCTATGCCTATCATTTCTGGATGAAAGCCATGAAACCGATCAAACGATATTCCGGCGATCAGCATATTTATAAAAAGCCGGAGAAGTATCGAAAAGCCGTCCAGAGAAAGATGGACGCATACCATAGATTTGTTCAAACCGGCCTGATCGCCCAAGGCCTGCTCCAGTACCTCTCCGCTTCCTTCCCCCAACTTGTCTTCTCTTCCTTCGGGTCTTGGTTCAGAACCATTCGAACCGATTTCGCACCTTCGGAACTTGTCACCGCTATCGCTTTGCGCCAAACCTTCCCCGAATTTCTCTCGGATTCATCCCAAGATTCAATCTTCAAAAAATTCATCATCGAAAGAATAGACCTGAACAGATCCGAAGGCTTAAGGCTCGTCGCGTGATTCGAATTTTCAGTTGAATTCGGTACTGTCAAGGATGGATCATTACGTACTTTTCTTGGTTATGGCTTGCAGATCCTCCACCAGAAAGGGCGTGCAACGGATGCCCACACTTTTTTTCCTGACCCAGATCCTGCCCATGGGAATGCTTTCTCCATCCAGGGTTACAAGCGTCGGCAACTCCTCTGCATAGGAAATATCCTGTGTCCGGAACTCATAATACATCATGTTGCTGCTGTACGGATCTGCAATCAGCAACACCTTGTCCGGATGGGTGGGATGTTTCCGAGGCGCTCCTGTAAAGGGGATGTGTGTTTCCCTCAATTTTGCCAGGCTTTTGGGTTTCTGGTAGACCTGTACTTCAAACTTTTTTGCTTCCTGGAGTATTTTCGTGATCGGCATATGCTGCTCCCTCCTCTCATTCAAAACAGCCTGATCTTTTGGATTAGAATGAATTCACCCACAGATGATATGATTCTTATACCGCATATTGAGTTGCAACAAAAGAGAGATTTATTCATTTTCATTTTTTCATTTACCAAATGCAACCGCTTCCACATGGGAAACGGTCAGCGTGATTGCACCAAAATCTTCTTCGACTTTTCCGGTCAGAATAAATGGACGGGTCCGGTCCAGCATGGAACAGAATCTTCGATAGGGTTCCGGGAAAAAGGTGGCCTCAACCAGACCAGTCTCATCCTCAAAAGTCAAAAACTCCATAGGTTCCCCTTTTTTCGTATGCACCACCTTGCCGGTAATCAAAAGCCCGGCAACCCGAACCCTTCTCCCCACAAGGCGATCCATCTCACAGATCTGTATCACCTTTGATTTCTGCATCACTTCCCGGTGAAGCAGCATGGGATGACGGTCACACAAAAAACCAAGAACAGAGAATTCATTCCGCAAACGTTTTTTTTCACTATCCGGCGGAAAATTGGGCATGCCGGCATGCACCTGTTTTTCAAAAAGAGTGAGCTGCCCTGACAGTTTTCCCCGTTTTTTCCGAAAACCGGCAAGCGTCCACAAAAGAGCTGCCCGTGAATCTTCAGGATGGAGCCTGTCCAATGCACCGGCATGGATCAGGGCATGGGCCTCATTATCATCCGGGCGTATCCGGTTGAGAAAATCTTCCATATGGAGATATTTTCCGTCTCTTCTTTTCTCCACAATCCAATGCATGGTTGCATTCGTCAATTCCCCTACTGACAACAAACCCACACGAAGCTTACTCCCCTTCCCTTTCCAGCGGATATCGCTTTCATTCACATCCGGTTTCAGGATTTCCACACCCATCCGTCTGGCTTCGGATACATAGGCAGACGTGCTGTAGTATCCGCCCTGATTGCTGATCACCGCAGCCATAAATTCAGCCGGATAGTGTGTTTTAAGATAAGCTGATTGAAACGAGACCCGGGCGTAACTCGCGCTGTGGGGCTTACAGAAGGAGTAACCGCTGAAACTCATGATCATCTCCCAAACCATATTGATCTGCGGATCGGAAACACCCCTTTCCCTGGCTCCTTCCACAAAACGCTTTTGATAATCACACAACTGGCGGGCCTTGTCTTTTTTGGAAATAATTTTCCGAAGACCATCTGCATCCGCATGAGAAAAACCAGCCATGGCAACGGCGGTCCTGGACACATCCTCCTGATAAACCATGATGCCATAGGTTTCATCCAGGACATCTGCCAGGAGCGGATGAATCGGGTCCCATTGGCCGCCATGCAAACGCCTTACATATTCACGGATAAACACATTGGCCGCCGGACGGATAATGCTGCTGTGGATAACCACATGTTCAAAATCCCCATGTTTGGCTTTTTTCTGGAGAAGCCGGGTTGCCGGGCTTTCGATATAAAAACACCCCATGGTATTTCCCTGTGCGATCTGCTCCTGTGTGGCAGGATCATCCTCCGGCTCCCAGTGCCGCTCATTAAAAATCACTCCGTTTTTATGGATATTGTCTATGGCATCGCGAATCACGCCAAGACTTCGATTCCCGAGAAGATCGATTTTGACCAATCCTCCCTCTTCCGCCCCATCCTTTTCCCATTGGATGATGGGTACGCCCTTGGGTGCTTTTTCAACAGGAACATAGGTATCAATGGGTTCCGGAGTAATCACGACACCACCAGGATGCACGGACAGATACCGCGGAATACCGATAATCCGATGGGCAAGGCAGACGATCTCCGGCCATGGCTCTGAAAAATCAAACCAGTCCAGCTCCGGCAACTGCCGGAGCTGTGCCATGAGATCCCCGGTCAGATCCCGGATCTGAAAAAACCACGGCAACCTTGTGGAAACCTGGCCGATCTCCCGGTCTGTCAATCCAAAAACCTTGGCCACCTCCCGGATCGCCATACGCGGCTGGAAAACAACATGGTTGGACACCATGGCAGCATGTCCTTGATATTTTTCAAAAACCGCATCCAGTAACGCATCCCGCTCATCCCATGAAAAATCCACATCAATATCCGGCGGGTCTGTACGGCCTGGGTTTAAAAACCGTTCAAAATAGAGATTGTGCTTCACCGGGCAGACGTTGGTGATGCCGAGGCAATAGGCAGCCAGGGATGCGGCCCCGCTACCCCGCCCGCAAATCCTGGGACTTCTGGATACAATATCCCGAACCACCAGAAAATAGGATGAGAACCCTTTCTCCTCGATTACGGAGAGTTCATGCTCCACTCTCTCTACGACCGCTTCCGGCAGTTCGTCTCCGTACCGCCGGGACGCGCCCCTGTAAACATCGGCCCGCAAAATCTCTCCGGCACTTTTATTACTCCCCTTTCCTTCCCATGGCGGCATCACAACCCCATGTTCCGGACCGGTAAACCGGAGGCGTTTTGCAATCTTCTCTGTTTCCGGAAAAAAATCCGGCCAAGCAGCAAACTTTTCAAAATACACTTCCGGAGACGTCAGAAAAGCATCCGGAGCTGTCATGTTTTCCGGTTCCAGACGGGAAAGGGATGTATTCAGATCAATTGCCCGAAGCATCTTATGGACAGCAAACTCTTCCGGTTTCAGAAAAAAAACATCCGGAGCCAGCACTGCCGGAACCCCCAGACAGCGGGCAGACTGCCGCAGACCGAATGACCTCTCTCCGGACCGGCCGGAAAAAGCGGCTGCCACGTTTACCCCGGATTCAAAAAAAACCGGAAGCAGTCCGGGTGTTCGGACGAGTACTGTCAAACCTTCTGCATACCGGGAAAGGGTTGACGGTAAATCAAAAGCAGCATCCATATGACGGCGTGTGATCAGACGGCAAAGATTCTTGTATCCCTGGCTGTTTTCCACCAGACAGACAACCCGTTCCCCGGAGCCTTTCTCTGTAATTTCCGCTCCGACAATCGGTATCAGCCCTTCCTGCCGGCATGCCCGTAAAAAAGGGAACAAGCCATACAGATTATTGGTATCGGTCAGGGCAATCCGTGAATATCCCATCTCCTTTGCCGCTCTGCAAATCTCGAAAGGAAAAGCCGTGCCCCACATCAGGGAATAACAGGAATGCATGGAAAGCAGAATCATGCTGCATCCAGGGAAAATGTTCGCCCTGTCCGGACAGAACCCGAACCGAACCGCTGACGAACCCGATCAAGGGCACTCATCAATTGTTCTTTTTTTTCCTTTTCCGCCCGTGACCCGGCAAAAAGCTCCAGTTGTAACGACTTTGACTCATAACAGCTACAACTCAGCGACATATGCCGGATCCGTACCCTTCGGGTCCAGGCCCGTTTCAGGGCAAGTTTTGCAACCGAAAACAGGGAAAAATCATCATGGACAGGCGGTCTGGCAGCAGCCTGCCTGGCAATGCGTTTCCCATCCGAAAAGTCAAGGATCAACCCGAGATTCTTTGCGGAAAGCCGCTGCCTGCGGAGCAGGGAGCCGATCTTTTCCACCAGGCAATACAAAACCCCTTCCACCACGGCCACCTGACCGGTATCGGTGCCGAACACATGATCAAAGCAGATCCCCTTCTTTTTCAGACAGAAAGATTGTACCGGTGACAGATCAACCCCACGTACAAGATTGAATAAGGTCTGGCCGCGTCTTCCAAAAATCAGATCTAGTTGTTCCATAGTAAGTCCGGCCACCTGACCGGCAAAAGAGAGATTGAACTCTCCGAATTGTTTCCGGTCTTCCGGAAGTATACCCGGCACAAGATACAGTGGCAGGGGTTGTAAAAAATGCGTTTCCTCCCCTTCCCGAACAATATATTCTCCGGATGGCTTGACCAGACGGGTAGCAACCTTGGCCACCAGTTTGTTCGATGCCACAGACCAGATCGGGTCCAGACCCATTTCCGAACGAAACGCACTGCGAATGCGCCAGGCAATATCCGGAGGCGGCCCGAACAGCCTGCTGCTTCCGGTGACATCCACAAAAATATGTCCCTTTTGATCCGTCATTTCCGCCAGCGGGGAATAGGGCAACACCCTCTTGAAACATTCCATCATGGCCTGTTCATACCGATCCGGATGGGGGGGTAATACTTTGGCGCCGGAGCAGAAACGGAGAGCTTTTTTCAGGGGCATTCCCTTTCGGACACCATCCTGATAAGCCTCCTCACTCATATCATACACCTCGGCCCGGGCAGCCACTTCCGGGGCGATAATCACCGGACAGTTCCGCAACCGGCAATCTGCCTGACGCTCGATGGCAACGGCAAAATCAGCCACATTCAGATGAATAATGGATCGTGACCGCATCTTATCCGCTCTCCAGACCTTCCTTTGAAAGAAGCCGGCACAATTGCAGCGAATTTCCCGCAGCCTGGGCCCGGACATGATTATTAAAAAAAATAACCCCTTTCCCTGCCCGGCTGCTCATGGGAATAATTCTTTTTTCGATCCATTCCCGGAGCTGATCATCTGAATAGCAGTAATCAAACTGCTTCTGCATATTCCCGGACCGCCATCCCCGATCATTCCGGCCATGAAAACGCACATAAAACAGATCCGGGCAGGTCACAACATCCAGCGCCGGGAACAGACCCGGCAAATCCGGTTCATCCACGCTGACCAGGCATACCTGACGGCGCTCCAGTTCATCAAAAACCCGATCCACTGCCCAGGATCGATGACGAAATTCCACTGCCAGGGGAAGCCCGTCAAGGCTGTCCAGCAGAAGCGACAGGTGCGTACGGTTTACCTGTGTCCGGGCAAAAGAAGGAGGGAGTTGAATCAGCACAGCCGAAAGCTGTTTACTCTGGAGCAGCGGGGCCATTCCCTCCCGATAGCGAAGTGCCTCCTTCTGCCATTTCTCCGGATCGATTTCATGGGTAAGCGTACGGATCAGCTTGGCGGTGAACAGAAAACCGGAGCCAGCCTGTTGACGCTGGCGCTCAATGGTTTCAGGTTCCGGCATCCGGTACCATGTATAATTGAGTTCGGTAATGGAGAACTGCTTTGCATACAGCGGAAGCATCTGATTGGATTTTGTACCGGCCGGATAAAAGCCGGCATCCACCCACTCTGCATATGCATAACCGCTGGTGCCAACATGAATCCTGCAGGAAGCCGGAGAATCTTTTTTTTTTGAAATTTCTTCCATCATATTATCCACATATTCTTTCCATGACATCCGGTCCACGCTGAACACCCACAACCTTTCCCTGGATCAGCACTTCATTAAATGAATAGGACATGGGTGTAAAATCCGGATTTTCCGGATAAAGCTCAATCCGGTTTTCCCGTAAAAAGAAACGTTTGACCGTTGCCTCTTCCTGGTGAATCAGGGCAACGACAATCTCATTGTTGGATGCAAACTGTCTTGGCTCACAAATGGCAATATCTCCATCCAGTATTCCCGCATTTTTCATGGAATCGCCCCGGATCTTCAAGGCGAACAGGTTTGCCCCCCGGTAAATATCCGTATCCAGAACCACACTGCCGGCCCATTCCTGCTGGGCATACAAGGGCAATCCAGCGGCGATATTGCCGATAACCGGCACCTCCCGCCACCGCATCTTGCCTGTAGTCTTCCGGAGATGGTTCAGAAGCAGGATCTTGCGGCTGTAAACGCCATCCCGCCTGAGCATCCCTTTTGTTTCCAATATCCGGATCATCTGGGAAACAGCAGCATGGCTCACGCCCATATCGGAAGCAGCCCGGCGTAAACTTGGCGACTTGCCGGTCCGGGAAATCTCCTTTTCCAGATAATTGAGGAAAAGCTGTTGTTTGGGGGTTACTTCATCCATCATCGTTCCTTTTGGTTTTCTTGTGATACTGTATCTTCCCATAATGTAAATGTCAATGTAAATGTGTATGTAAAGTTTATCCATCGCAAGGCAAATCAAGCAAGACCCATGATATTGACATAAAGAACCGGAAATCCATTAAAAAATCAAAAACCCGATGGATTATCAATTGACATGAATCTTAAAATACAGCTATATGACCTACATCAGCATCCATTGAAAAGACCGGGAAAAAACAGATCACCTGAACTATGATAAAAAAAAGCACCTTATTTCTGCTGTTCCTTATTCTTGGAATACTTACCACAACCTTCCTGTTGTTTCTGAGTTATGAGTGGGAGATACCAAGAGATACCCTGTATTTGAAAGACAGCCGCATCGTGATCTCCGAAAAAACCAGCGAGGGGGAAAATCTGGTTTACTATCAACAGGATGGTCTTACCAAAGTCCTGCCCAGGGAGGAAGTGGAGCATATTGGTTATGGCGATGCCGGCCAGACAACCAGTGGTGAGGCGTTTCTATCCTGTTATGCAACCCTTGCAAAAGAAACGGTTAAAAAACAGATAAAATCCGGTAAGGAAAAAATTACCCGGATACAAAACCGGTTTTCGGTGTTTCAAAACGGAAATTATCTCTGGTTGCTCCTCCTTATTTTTGTTCCAGCCGGTTACCTCATTGCACGGAAGTTCCGATCCACCCGCAAAAAAAAACAGGAAGAAACAATCTCAAACCCAAAAACAGTACCGGAATCTACTGTTCCTGTCCTGAAAAAAAAGGAGGAGGCTCAGGATACTTCAGACACAATAAGAATTGTGAAATTCTTCCTTGAACTGTTCAGACTCCAGACAGGCGCAGCACCGGATGCGGCATCCAGTCTCTTTCCAGTGGAAGCCAAAACCATTGGATCCAACCAGATCTATCAGCTTCGCATTCTGCACAACGGGGAATGGGTCAAACGGAGAATGAGCATCGGCCCCCTTGGTGAAGAAAGCGGCAGCAAAAGCAAATGCTTTTATGTAATTTATGATGTGCATATTGTCGTCAAGATTCCCCCCAGGCCCTTGAATGATTTTCAAGCCTATATTGACGGCATTAAAAATGAAGGCAGGATTGTCGATAAACTGGCCCCCAAGAAATGCATTGTTCCGAAAATCTCCGTAATCCTCCAAAGAATATATACCTTTCCGGGAGCGGAAAAGATCTCTCTTGAAAAACTGGAAGAAAAATATATTCGTCTTCTCGGGACACGCCCGGCCCTCCAGGAATA
Organism: Desulfocicer vacuolatum DSM 3385; assembly: GCA_945870015.1. Classification (GTDB taxonomy): domain Bacteria; phylum Desulfobacterota; class Desulfobacteria; order Desulfobacterales; family SURF-7; genus QZKS01. Next base: position 1,422 of record CAMBQS010000066.1, on the reverse strand, counting down.
CCTTAAAATCGGGGGGGGCTTTGTTTTTTTCATGGATCTTTCCAAATACTTTTTCCTGGGACATATCGTTGATAATCTGCATGATCTGAATCAGAAGCTGAATGAAGAAATCATTCAAAACCCGGGTATCATATGGGATTTGCCGGGATTTGCCGGAAGGTACGGTCAATCCAACAGCAATATCTGCGACAAGATGCAGGAAATCTATGCGGATTTTGAGACGGAAATTCGAAACTGGATGGCCGCGATGGAGCCTCCGGTTCAGGTGCAGCCTTACCAGATCAGAAACTGGTATTTACTGTGCCTGGCGGGAAACACCGTAAAAACGGATGAAAAACTTCTCTCCCGGACACAGGCGGAAAAAGTGAACAAAACCGCCGGGGAACTGTTTAACCGGAACGCGAAGGAGATCGCTCTCTATAAAAAAGTGGTTCACAAATATGTCCGCGATATCAGTTTTGCCCAAAACAGGGCACAACTGGAAAGTATTTCAACAAACATTCTCATTCTGCTTGCCTGGCTGGGAGAAAAGAAAATCGCCATGCGGGATTTAAAACCGGACAATCTGCTGATTGCAGGTGACCCGACAGATTATCCCCATTTCCTTTCATCTGTTGAAAAATTCAGCATCGGTCTGATCGATGTGGAAACAGCAGTGGATTACACTGTTTTGGAGGGGCAAAAAATCCCGCAGCCGCAGCTTGGAGGAACACCGAATTATGCGACTCCCACCCATCTGTTTGACAACCCGATGCTCTCACTTGTATATGACGATCTGCCAGGTATCTTCCATCTTCAGGACTGGCAGGCAACCATCGGGATGATATACAAGGTGGCAATCGGAAAAACCCTGTTTCAAAAAACAGGAAAACTGTTCCCCACCATTGTTAAAACCATTCATCAGTACATGGCTGAAAAAAAACCGCCGGAGACCATCATTCAAGAAGTCAGTCAGATGTTCTGGCAATGTGCAATCGAAGATTTCACATTGCAGACACAAAAAAAAGCCTTTTATCTAAAATCCCTGAAGCTGAGATTATCCGACAACATCAAAAAAATGTTTCAAAAGGAGGTTTCTCAGACAAACCAGAAGATCATCAGCGCAATCAAAAAACAGATCGATTCCCAGACTGCATTTCCAGGTGATCAGAATTCCCGGCAATTAACCACCGCTTCCTATCAACAAATCATTTCTCTGAAAGCAAAATGGGAAAATCGGGCGGATTCCCTGCCATCAGGCAAATCCGAACAGATCAAGGTGCTTCAAACCCTTGAACGGTTGAAACTTCAGAGTATGGTATTAACGGATTTTTCAAGCCGGCTTGACCAACCCGGTGTAAAGCTGACGGTTCATGATATTCTATCTCTCATGTTTGCAGTGGTATACAATTCCATGCACAAACCTGAATGGGAACCTTTTTC
>CAMBQS010000065.1 GCA_945870015.1 Desulfocicer vacuolatum DSM 3385 | reverse complement strand
GCATTCCCCTTTAATGACGCATGCTTCGTGATCGCCGCTGTCAATGTCGTCTTCCCGTGATCTATATGACCAATCGTACCTACATTTACATGTGGTTTCGTTCGCTGAAATTTCTCTTTCCCCATCTTCCCGTCCTCCTTTGGAACCGGATTGGTATAAATGATTTAAAATTATTTTACAACACGTTTTATTTAAACATACAGTAGTTCTTTAATAATAAACTTATTCCTTCAACTACCACCGATAATGAGCAAAAGCCTTGTTCGCTTCGGCCATCTTGTGGGTATCTTCTTTTTTCTTTACGGAACTCCCCCGATCCTGGGCTGCCTCCATAAGTTCTGCCGCCAATTTACTGGCCATACTTTTCTCAGATCTTTTTCTTGAAAAAGTAAGGAGCCATCTTATTGCAAGAGCTGTCCGTCTGGAAGGTCTGATCTCTGTTGGAATCTGATACGTTGATCCACCAACCCTTCTTGATTTTACCTCAATTTGAGGACGCACATTTCCCACTGCTTTTTCAAAAACTTCAAGAGGGGCTTCCTTAATTTTTTCTTCAATTATATCAAAAGCCTTATAAAGTATTGCTTCCGCAGTGCTTTTTTTGCCGTCACGCATAATGCAACTCACAAAACGCGAAACAAGCTTATTGTTATATTTGGAATCAGGAATAATTATTCGGTTTGGAACTTCTCTTCTTCTTGGCATTCTCGCACCTGCATAAAATGGTAATATTAAATATTAAGGATATGAATCCAGTTGTTATTTCGGTTTTTTGGCTCCGTATTTAGATCGTCCCTGCCTACGATCCGCGACACCAAGTGTGTCCAAGGTGCCCCTGACTATGTGATACCTTACACCTGGCAAATCCTTTACACGGCCACCACGAACCAATACAACGGAGTGTTCCTGAAGGTTATGCCCGACACCTGGAATGTAGGCCGTTACCTCAATACCGGTTGTCAAGCGTACCCTTGCAACCTTACGTAAAGCAGAATTCGGTTTTTTTGGAGTCGATGTATAAACCCTTGTACATACTCCTCTTTTTTGCGGAGCTCCTTTGAGAGCCGGGGTGTTTGTTTTATTTTGCACCCGCTCTCTACCCTTTCTGACCAATTGGTTTATTGTAGGCATATGCTGATTCTACACTCCTTTACTTTTCCAAGCCCAGATGACCCGTTAAACAAAATTAGAAAATTTATACTTTTTTTTTTTTATTGTCAAGGTTTTTTATCTAATATCTTTCTAATGAAAATGATTCACCTCAACCAATAATATTCTCAGATGCCAGCCCCGGAAACCTTGCCTTGATTATCTTCTTTTTGTTCAATTTCAAGATTCTGATATCCCCGCAATCCAGTTCCAGCAGGGATTAATCTGCCCATGATCACATTTTCCTTAAGACCGTGGAGATTATCATACTTTCCTCCCATGGCGGCATCAGTCAGGACTTTTGTTGTTTCCTGAAACGAAGCGGCTGATATAAAGCTATCTGTGGCTAGCGATGCTTTGGTAATACCCAGAATAAGGGGTTCTCCGATTGCAGGTTTTCCTCCCTTTTCAATCGCTTCCCGATTCACATCTTCGAAACGCTGACGATCGACCTGTTCCTCTGAAATTAAATCCGTATCACCGATATCTTTAATTTTTACCATACGCATCATCTGCCGAACAATTACTTCAATATGCTTGTCATTTATCCTTACACCCTGGAGCCTATAGACCTCCTGGACTTCATCAACAAGATATCTTGCCAAGGAAACTTCTCCTTTGATATTCATAATATCTTGAGGATTTGCCGACCCACCGACAATCTGTTCCCCAGCCCGAAGATAATCCCCCTCATAAACATTAATATGTTTCCCGCGAGGTATAAGATATTCTTTCTTTTCACCAATGTCGACCGGCGTTATCGTAACCTTCTGTTTTCCTTTTTTCGTTGTTGCCTTGGCAATAGACACATACCCGTTTATCTCACTGAGAACGGCTGTTTCTTTTGGTTTTCTTACCTCAAAAAGTTCTGCAACACGCGGTAACCCACCGGTAATATCCTTGGTCTTTGTTGTCGCCCTTGGAAGCTTTGCAATCACATCTCCCGCTCGAACCTCATCTCCTTCTTCCACAAGAAGAATCGCGCCCACTGGCAACATGTATCTGGCCATTCCACTCGAAGACAGTACAGCGGTCTTTCCCTTTTCATCCTTAATTGAAATTCTGGGACGTACATCCGTTGCCTTGCCTTCAATAATAGTCTGGCTGGATTTGCCCGTAACCGGATCAACCTTTTCCTGCATTGTTTTTCCGAGTTCAATATCACCAAATTTAACAATACCTTGTACTTCCGTAATAATCGGGGTCGTGAAAGGATCCCAGGTTGCCAGCAAATCACCGGATTCGACTTTCTGGCCGTCCTTTACCGTTACATGAGCGCCATATATAACGTGACAGCGCTCTCTTTCTCGACCAGACTCACTGACAATAATGAATTCACCACCCCTCCGATTCATTACGACATTCTGACCTTCCGCATTTGTGATGACTTTCATTTCCTCAAATCTTATGGTTCCTTCAGACCGAGCCCGGATATCTGCCTGTTCAACACGCCGGCTTGCTGTACCGCCGATGTGAAAGGTACGCATGGTAAGCTGGGTTCCCGGCTCACCAATGGATTGAGCTGCCAGAATCCCAATGGCCTGTCCGATTTCAACTGGTTTCCCATGAGATAAATCACGTCCATAACACTTGGCGCAAACACCAAACCTGGTTCTGCATGTGAGAACAGATCGAATTTTGACCATGGTCAAGCCGGCATCTTCAACAATATCAAGCGCATCCTCATCAATCTCTTGACCGCCTTTGATCAAAACCTCATCTGTAAATGGGTCAATGATGTCCTCCAAGGCAACCCTGCCCAGGATTCGGTCCCCCAGTCGCTGTATCACCTCGCCGCCCTCCATCAGGGCTTCAACCTCGATACCCATCATGGAACCGCAGTCATCTTCATGTACCATACAATCCTGAGCAACATCGGCCAGTCTTCGGGTCAAGTATCCGGAATTGGCTGTTTTAAGCGCTGTATCCGCCAGACCTTTTCGAGCGCCATGCGTTGAAATAAAATACTGTAAAACCGTGAGTCCCTCTCTAAAGTTTGCTGTAATCGGTGTTTCAATAATTTCTCCAGATGGTTTTGCCATCAACCCGCGCATACCGGCAAGCTGACGCATCTGATCCTTGCTCCCTCTGGCCCCGGAATCCGCCATCATAAAAATGGAATTCACTTTTTCTTTAATCTGTCCCTGGCTATCAACAAAATCATCAGCCGGTTTTGTTGTCTTCATGGAACTCATCATGGCGTTTGCGATATCATCTGTTGCCTTTGCCCATATATCAACGACCTTATTGTACTTTTCACCCTGTGTAATCAGACCTTCTGTATATTGTTTACCAATCTCCTGAACTTTCTTTTCCGCGCTTTTAATTAAATCCCATTTGGCATCCGGAATAATCATGTCATCAATCGAGATGGAAAGCCCGCCTTGAGTGGAATATCGATACCCAATGTCCTTTAGACGGTCTGAAAGGATAACGGTTGTTTTCGGGCCTGTATTTCGATAAGTGTAATCAACAAGGTCGCGTAACGCCTTTTTATCCATTCCCTTGTTTACCATATTAAAAGGAATTTCCGTCCGTTTCTCTTCCACCTTAAAAATGTGATAGCCATCCTCTGATTCCAGAATTGGGCCGATATCTCCTACATTCAGAGAATAAAGCGTATCCACATCCTCAACAGAAAGCTTAAAGACATTTCGAAACTCAATTTTTTTCAATAACCCGGTCTGTCCTTTCCTTCCTGTGATGTTGCATTTGGAATGTTCATCCACCATATTGGTAAACAGAGCGCCATTGCTGATCTCCGAGACTACTGTCTTTGCATTTTTTTTAGAGTTTACCCGGATATGCCGAAACGCAACCACTTCATCATTTGGAATGATTTCCCACAACAGAATACGGCCGACAGTAGTATCCACTCTCTTGCCGTTCATCCGCACAACAATTTTCGCATGCAGATCCACAGCATTAAAGTCATATGCAGAACGGACCTCATCGGGATTGGAAAAAATTCTGCCTTCTCCCTTTGACCCGGCCGCTTCTGTTGTTAAATAATAGATGCCAAGAACAATGTCCTGAGTCGGCACAATAATAGGACTGCCATTTGCCGGTGAAAGAATATTATTACTGGAAAGCATTAGTACACGCGCCTCTATCTGAGATTCTACAGATAAAGGAATATGAACTGCCATCTGGTCCCCATCAAAATCCGCATTAAATGCCGTACATACAAGTGGATGAAGTTGTATCGCCTTTCCTTCGATAAGAACCGGTTCAAATGCCTGGATACCCAGCCGATGAAGGGTTGGAGCACGGTTCAGCATAACAGGATATTCTTTTACCACTTCATCAAGTGTATCCCAAACCTCCGGCGTTAAACGCTCAACCATTTTTTTTGCACTTTTGACCGTTGAAACAATGCCTTTATGCTCAAGCCGGTGATAAACAAAAGGCTTAAACAACTCAAGCGCCATTTTTTTAGGAAGACCACACTGATGTAGTCGTAAATTCGGACCAATCGTAATAACTGTTCTGCCGGAGTAATCAACACGTTTTCCCAAAAGGTTTTGCCGGAAACGGCCTTGTTTTCCTTTGAGCGTATCGGAAAGGGATTTTAATGGACGTTTATTGGTTCCGGTTACAACCCGGCCATGCCTCCCGTTATCAAACAGGACATCAACCGATTCCTGTAACATTCTTTTTTCATTACGGACAATAATATCCGGTGCTTTCAGTTCAACCAGACGATTCAACCGATTGTTCCGATTAATCACCCTTCGGTACAGGTCATTCAAATCCGAAGTCGCAAAACGGCCTCCCTCAAGTGGAACCAGCGGCCGTAAATCGGGTGGCAGAACCGGAATTACATCCATAATCATCCACAATGGACTCACACCTGAATTTCGAAAGGCATCAACAATTTTCAGGCGTTTGGCCAATTTCTTGCGCTTTGCCTCTGAAGATGTCGTAACGATATCTTCTCTAAGCGTTTTATATATTTCATGTAAATCAAGTTTTTCCAGCAGCGACTTAACTGCTTCCGCACCGATCCCGGCCTCAAATTTTGTTGAACCATAGAGGTCTATTGCTTCATGATATTTTTCATCGGATAATAATTGACCTCTCATAAGACCGGTTTCTTTTGGATCAATCACCACATAGCTGTCAAAATAAAGAACCTTTTCCATATTTTTCAGTGTGAGATCCAGAAGATTCCCAATTTTACTTGGTAGGCTTTTTAAAAACCAGATATGGGCTACCGGTGTAGCTAAATCAATGTGAGCCATCCGGTCCCGCCTGACCTTGGACTGAATTACCTCGACGCCACACTTCTCACAGATAACGCCTCTGTGTTTCATCCTTTTATATTTACCACAATTGCATTCATAGTCCTTGGTGGGACCAAAAATTTTTGCACAAAATAAACCATCTCTTTCCGGCTTAAAAGTCCGATAGTTAATAGTCTCCGGTTTTTTAATTTCCCCATGAGACCATTCACGTATCTTTTCTGGAGATGCCAGAGAAATTTTTACACCGGAATAGCTTTTTGGATCTTTCGGTTTTGCGAAGAAATCGTATATAGTTTCCAATACTTTCTCCCTACTGTTTGTGTTCAATAAGGTTGATATCGAGACCAAGGCTCATAAGCTCTTTGGTTAATACCCTAAATGACTCAGGCAATCCAGGTTCAAGAACATTTTGCCCTTTTACGATCTTTTCATACATCCGGGTTCTTCCTGCCATATCATCAGACTTGACTGTTAAAAATTCCTGAAGTGTGTGTGCTGCCCCATAAGCTTCCATGGCCCAAACCTCCATCTCCCCGAGCCGTTGACCACCAAATTGAGCTTTACCGCCTAATGGCTGTTGGGTAACCAGAGAATATGGCCCAATGGATCGGGCATGAATCTTGTCATCGACAAGATGATGTAACTTGAGCATATACATTGTGCCAACAGTGACTTTCCCGTCAAAAGGTTCCCCGGTTCTGCCGTCGAACAAGGTTGCCTGACCGGATGTCTGCACACCCGCTTCTTTCAGAAGTGCCTTGATTTCATCTTCTTTGGCTCCATCAAAAACCGGTGTTGCCATGTGTACGCCATCACTATAGTATTTGGCAAAATTACAAAGAGCCGGATCATCCATGCTATCAATATATTCTTGTTCAGCGTCTCTGACAAAAATTCGTTTGCACTTCTCTCTTAAATCCTGATACTTTTTTTCTAAAATCAACTCAGAGATCTGAGTTCCAAGAACACGGGCTGCTCGTCCAAGATGAATCTCCAGAATCTGTCCAACATTCATACGGGAAGGAACACCTAAAGGATTTAAAACCATATCAACTGTTGTACCATCCTTGAAATAGGGCAGATCCTCCTGCGGAAGAATACGGGAAACAACCCCCTTGTTACCATGGCGTCCTGCCATTTTATCACCAACAGACAGCACCCTTTTCATGGCGATATAAACTTTGATCAGCTTAATAACACCGGGAGGCAAATCGTCTCCAACTTCAAAACGGCTTACCTCTTCCTCAAATCTGGATCGGCCGGCATTTTTCTGATTCCTGCTGAGATCCAATATGTCATGAATTTTTTCAGTTACTTCCGCATCATTTAGAACGATTCCCTCAAGATCTGCGACTTTTACATCTTCCAGCATGAAGGCTTCAATATTCTTCCCTTTTGGAATTAAAACATTTTTACCTTTTTTCAGAGGAGCTTCACACTGCTGCCCGAGCAGTTGCTGTTTTAATTCGTCCAATGCGATTTCATCAATGATCCGGATTTCATCCTCCATATCCTTTTCCAGGGCTGCAATCTCCGCATCCTCAATATGTCGGGTCCGATCATCCTTGTCCACACCTCTTCGTGAAAAAACCTTTGCATCAATTACAATACCTTCTACTCCTGGAGGTACCCGCAGTGAAGTGTCTTTCACATCACCGGCTTTTTCACCAAAAATTGCCCGCAGCAACTTCTCTTCGGGCGATAATTGAGTTTCTCCTTTTGGTGTGATTTTCCCAACCAGAATATCACCGGGCTTTACTTCCGCTCCAAGTCTGATAATCCCGCAATCATCCAGATCCTTCAGCGTTTCTTCACCGACATTCGGGATGTCCCGGGTGATCTCTTCTTTACCAAGCTTCGTGTCCCTGGAAACAACCTCAAACTCTTCAATATGAATAGATGTAAATATACCATCCCTTACAAGTCGTTCACTCACGAGGATGGAATCTTCAAAGTTGTAACCACCCCATGGCATAAAGGCTACGGTGACATTTTTGCCAAGTGCAAGTTCGCCCATTTCAGTAGCCGGCCCATCTGCAATAATATCACCGGTTTTGATATGCTGTCCTTTCTTTACAATGGGCCTGTGGTTAAAACATGTATTTTGATTGGATCGAACAAATTTTGACAAATTATGGATTGTAACCGGACGTTCATTCCGTAAATCTGAAGAATCATGTTTCAAAACAATTCGTCCGGCATTAACATCAGCAACAACTCCATCCAGTTTTGCAACTACTGTTACACCGGAATCCTTTGCCACAACGCCTTCAATACCGGTTCCAACCAATGGCGCTCTTGTCTGCGTCAGTGGAACGGCCTGCCGTTGCATGTTAGAACCCATCAATGCGCGGTTGGCATCATCGTTTTCCAGAAATGGAATTAAGGATGCGGATACGCTTACAAGCTGATTCGGAGAAACATCCATCAACTCAATATCTTCCGCCCGAACCATCATGAATTCCCCTTGAACGCGAGACGTAACTAACGGGTTCACATAACGATTCGATTTGTCTACGGGCGCATTGGCCTGTGCAATCGGATGCTCTTTTTCTTCGAACGCACTTAGAAGTTTCACTTCTTCTGAAACCGTTGAATTCTTTACAACACGATAGGGCGTCTCAATAAAACCAAAATCGTTCACTCGTGCGTAAGTGGATAAGGATACAATCAATCCGATATTGGGTCCTTCAGGAGTTTCAATCGGACAAATTCTCCCGTAATGAGAAGGATGAACATCCCGCACTTCAAATCCAGCACGTTCCCGGGTCAACCCGCCGGGACCGAGAGCACTCAGTCGTCTCTTGTGGGTTGTTTCGGAAAGCGGATTGGTTTGATCCATAAATTGGGACAACTGACTGGTTCCGAAAAATTCCTTTACAACCGCAGAAACAGGTTTCGGGTTAACCAGGTCATGAGGCATCAGTGCATCAACTTCCTGCATGCTCATGCGTTCCTTAATCGCCCTTTCCATACGAACCAGGCCGATTCGGTATTGATTTTCCAGAAGCTCTCCAACAGCTCGTACCCGCCGGTTCCCAAGATGATCAATATCATCCACAACTCCCTGCGTGTCTCTCAATTCAACCAGTATTTTGGCTGTTAGAAGAATGTCCTCTTTTCTCAGGGTTCGTAAACTGATAGGCGCATTAATATTTAAACGATGATTCAACTTTAAACGCCCGACACCCGATAAATCATAATATGCAGTTTTAAAAAACAGGTGATCAATGAAATCCAGCGCAACTTCCGGTGTTGCCGGATTCCCAGGTCGCAAACGTCGATAAATCTCGATCAGTGCTTCTGCTTTGCTCTCCACTTTATCCAACAGGAGTGTTTTCCGGATAGAATCACTGTTGTAGGCTGGGTCAACCAGTAAAAGATTTACCTCTTCGATACCGGCTTCGATCAGCTTCCTGAGGAGCGTTTCATCGATTATTTCTGCGGATCGACCGATCAGATCACCACTTTTTTCATCAAAAACAGGAGAAGCAAGATATTTTTTGAGGATGTCTTCTCTTGTGATGGGAATCATATCGATGCCAGCACTCGTAATCTGTTTAACAGCTCTTTTTGTGAAAATCCTTCCTTGTTTGACAATCACTTCACCCGTCTTTGGATCGATAACATCGCAACTGGATCTTTGTCCCTTCAATGTATTTTCATTAAATGACAAGAAAAATTCATTTTTCTTAATAAAAATGGTTTCTTTTTCATAGAAATAATCCAGAATATCTTCTGTTGTAAATCCAAATGCTTTAAAAAGAAGTGTGACCGGAAATTTTCGGCGCCGATCAATCCGGATATAGACAACATCTTTTGGATCCACTTCCAAATCAATCCATGATCCTCGTACCGGAATAATTCTGGCTGTATAGATAATTTTGCCGCTTGAGTGGGTTTTTCCCTTATCATGATCAAAAAAAACGCCGGAAGATCGGTGCAACTGGCTGACAACAACCCGTTCCGTTCCATTAATGATAAACGTACCTTTTTCCGTCATCAAAGGAATCGTACCAAAATAGATTTCCTGCTCTTTTATGTCTCGTATACTAGAGATGCCGGTTTCTTTGTCTAAATCATATACAACCAGTCGAATACGGATTCGGATCGGAATTTCGTATGTCATTCCTCTATGAATACATTCTTTTACAGAATGTTTGACTTCACCGAAACTGTACGATACAAATTCCAGAGAAGCCGTTCCAGTAAAATCATTTATTGGATAAACTGACTTGAAGACTGCCTGAAGACCCGTCTTCTGGCGCTTCTCCGGGGGAACATCCATCTGTAGCAAACGATCATAAGAGCTTCTCTGCATACCGATAAGATCCGGTATTTCAACGATTGTCTTAATTTTACCGAAGTTTTTCCTCAGTCGCTTGTACAAAAAAGGCTTTCCTGTCATGCCATCTCCAATTTAATTTTTGAGCTGCTTAATAAAGGCCAATTGGGGGGCATTTGCCCCCCTCGTGGTGTTTCCATTTCACAACCCTGCTGTTAGTAAGGATATGATATTAGCAGACTGTTTACTTACAATTTATTTAATTTCAACTTGGGCACCCGCTTCTTCGAGTTGTGCTTTTATCTTTTGAGCGGATTCTTTATCGATGCCCTCTTTGACTGGCTTGGGTGCTTCGTCAACCAGTGCTTTTGCCTCTTTGAGGCCAAGACTAGTGATTGCGCGAACTTCTTTGATGACCTGAATCTTCTTATCTCCGGCAGCGATAAGAATTACATCAAATTCGGTTTTTTCTTCTGCAGCTCCTGCACCTGCATCTCCAATCGGACCTGCAGCCATCATTGCAACCGGAGCTGCGGCAGAAACACCAAATTTTTCTTCCAGTTCCTTGACCATCTCAGACAGTTCAAGCACAGACATATTTGCGATAAACTCAATTACGTTTTCTTTCGTTATATCAGTCATTTTTCCCTCCAAGTTTTTTACAATTTTATCTATAATCATTAACCGTCAGGCGGATTTTTTTTGATCTCTGACAGCCTGCAGAACATTCAGCATTCTTACAGGGACATCATTCAATGCTCGAACCAAAGCCGTGGCTACGCCATTCATTGCCGATAATAATTGCCCCAGCAAAACTTCACGAGACGGCAGATCTGAAAGCGCTTTTATCGCATTCAGATCGATAACCTTCCCCTCCATAACGCCGATCTTGATTTCAAGCTTTTGATTATCCTTTGAAAAGTCAATCAACACTTTTGCAGGCGCAACTGGATCATCGTAACTTAAAGCAAGGGCACTGGGTCCCTTAAAATGATCGCTGATCAACCCTACATTCGTATCGTTTGAGGCTCTTCGTATAAGGGTATTCTTTACAACCTTATATTCAACACCCACTTCCCTCAGTTTTCTTCGCAGACTACTGATTGTCGTAACATCCAAACCTTTATAGTTTGTAAGGATGACAACCTTAGATTTTTTAAAATTCTCATGTAGTTCTGCAACGATTTTTTCTTTGTCATTCCGTATCAATTTTTTCCACCCCCTTCATTTGCCTGTAAAAAACCGGAGGTACCCATTTATCAACTTAAGGCTGTCTCTGTAGGCCGGTATTAGCCGATTAAACACAAAATGCGAACCTACGGTCTTTGACAGTATTCGTAATCATTCCATCGGCAATCAAGTATGCCGAAACATATAAAAAACAGTTTTTCCCGGAACGGATTTGTTTGGACGCCTATTTAATTATATCCTTGGCGAGTACTGTATCAACTTTTATGCCTGGTCCCATGGTTGTTGAGATTGCAATGCTTTTCAAATAAATCCCTTTGCTTGAAGCTGGTTTAAGACGAATCAGTTTGTCAAGAAAGGAGATAAAATTTTCTACTAGCTTATCCACCCCAAACGAAACCTTTCCTAAAGGTGCGTGTACGATTCCCGCCTTCTCAACCCGAAAATCGATCTTCCCTGCTTTCAGTTCGTTTACAGCTTTTGCAATGTCAAATGTAACGGTTCCGGTTTTTGCATTTGGCATCAGACCCCTCGGTCCAAGAATCTTGCCAATTTTTCCGACCGTTCCCATCACATCCGGTGTTGCAACCACTCTATCAAAACCAAACCAACCACCTTTAATCTTTTCAACGATTTCATCGTTCCCTGCAAAATCAGCACCAGCGTCTAAGGCCTCTTTCTCCTTTTCGCCCTTAGCGAAAACAAGAACTTTTATTTCTTTTCCAAGGCCGTTCGGCAGTATTACGGTACCCCGAACCATCTGATCTGAATGTCGCGGATCGACACCAAGCTTTACCGCAACATCTATCGTTTCATCAAATTTAGCATATGATGAAGTTAACGCAAGTTGAATTGCCTCGGTAACATCGTACCGTTTCAGGGAATCCACCTTTCCTCTAGATTCAACGTATTTTTTACCGCGTTTCGGCATTTTTCCCTACCTGTTCCTTAATTTTTATTTGGAAACTTCAATTCCCATACTTCTAGCCGTACCTGCAATAATCTTACAGGCTGCATCCAAATCATTGGCATTCAGGTCAGCCATTTTCATATTTGCTATTTCTTCAAGCTGCGCCCTTGTAACACTACCGACCTTATTTCGCTTTGGATCAGCGGCACCCTTAGCCAACTTGGCGACCTTCTTGAGTAATACCGACGCAGGAGGCGTTTTGGTAATAAAAGTGAAAGACCGATCCTGATAGACCGTTAGTACGACCGGGATAATCATTCCTTCATCTTTTGCGGTTCTTGCATTAAATGCCTTGCAAAAATCCATTATATTTACCCCATGTTGCCCGAGTGCAGGTCCAATGGGCGGGGATGGATTCGCCTTCCCGGCCACTACCTGTAATTTAACCATGGCAAGAACTTTTTTAGCCATATTCCTTACTCCTGATATTATAATTTTGTAACTTGAACAAAATCCAGTTCTACCGGTGTTGCTCTTCCAAAAATGCTGACCAGAACCTTAATTTTCCCTTTTTCCGGGTTTACATCTTCTACCGTACCATTAAAATTCGTGAACGGCCCATCTATTACCCTGATCTCATCACCCTGTTCAAAATAAAACTTGGGTTGTGGCTGCGTCTGTCCTGCTTCCATCCGATTCAGAATTTGAGCGGCTTCTTCATCCGATATCGGAGCAGGTTTATTTTTACCGCCGAGGAAACCAGTAACCTTGGCTGTATTGTTCACAATATGCCACGT
>CAMBQS010000064.1 GCA_945870015.1 Desulfocicer vacuolatum DSM 3385 | reverse complement strand
CTCGCTGGATCCAAACCTTGCCGAGGCTTATTATGGAAGAGGAATGATATTGAACAGCAAGGGTTGTTATTACCAGGCGATTGCGGATTATAACAAAGCGATAACCAGCAATCCAAATTATTCACAGGCTTACAACCAGCGGGGCATCTCATGGGATAATAAAAAAAAGTTCGATCTGTCAATTGCCGATTATAACAAAGCCCTGGAAATCGACTCTCAATTTGCAGCAGCATATTTCAATCGTGCAATAGCCTGGGGAAAAACAGAAAATTTTGACAACGCAATCAAAGATTTTTCAGCCTCCTTACAGATATTTCCCGATCATAGTCTGACATATCTTCAAAGAGGGATCAATTTTGTAAAAAAGAAGGAATATGAGAAGGCAATCCAGGATTTTGACAAGGCCATTGAGGTGGATCCTCTCTTCGCCAATGCTTACGTGCAAAGGGGAATTGTTTATGGATTAAAGAAGGACTATGAACAGGCCATCAAGGATTATACCAGAGCAATTGAAATCAATCCCAACCATGCAGAGGCATACTTCAATAGAAGCCTTGCCTGGAGCAGTCTGGGGGATACTGCAAAATCGCTTGCGGATAATGAAAAAGCAGGAACGCTGGATTCTCAATATCTGGCGACTCCGGAAGAAGGCGCCCCTGATGATGCAAAAGCAAAAGATGAAAATCCGGAAACCTACAAAATAGATCCTGAGGCAAAATCCTTCCTGAAAAAAGGGTCTCTTTTAAACAAAGAAGGTAAATATCCACTGGCGATTGAGGAATACGACAAGGTGATTAAAAGTTATCCGGATTTTGCCTCCGCCTATTTTTACAAGGGGCTTGCTTTGTATAATAATCATGAAGAGTCAAAAGCACTGGATAATTTCAAAAAAGCGCTGGAGCTTGATCCGAAAAACAACGCATACATGAAAATCGTCTCCAATGTCAGCAAAAAACTGAAGGCGCCTGTAAACTGACACGAATCCGACATAGATATCATTTTTGTATTCAATATAAAATGCTCCATATGATTAAAAACACATTTCACACTTGCAAAAAAAACAAAAAATCTGATAATTTTGAACTATTCTTTTACAAAAGCGATGAATTCAATAAGGTTTGCCAAGACATTAGAGAATGAAAGGAATACGCCATGAAAACAGAAAACATAAAGCAGGAAGCCCACCGGTTGTTGGACAGGTTGTCTGATAAAGCTACATGGGATGACCTGATGTATCAAATTTATGTACGGCAGGCGATTGAAGCAGGGGTAACAGACAGTGATGAAGGCAGAACGGTTGATGTCAAGGAAGTACGCAAAAGATTTGGGCTCATCGAATGAAAGTTCACTGGACCAAAAATGCCATCGGTCATCTTGCCAACATTTATGAGTACATCGGCCTCAACTCACCCACCTATGCCAAACGGATAGTGGACAGAATCATGGATGTCCCCACTATTCCCTCAGCACGCTGCGGACAATTTTTGCCAGATCGGATTTCACAATCGGCTTATAGACAAACGCTTTGATTCCCATTTCTTTGGCCGAATCATCCGTTATCTGCTTGCTGTATCCCGTGCAAAGAATGACCGGAATATTCGGCCGTATCTTCATCAGTTCCGCCGCCAGCCTGTCTCCGGTCATATTCGGCATGGTCATATCGGTAATAACCAGGTCAAAAAAATCGGGCTTGGATCTGAATAACTCCAGGGCATCCATGCTGCTATTCCGGATCGTAACGGAATAACCCAACCGTTCAAGTACTTGACGGCCCATCACTGCAATGGCAGCCTCATCATCCACCAGAAGGATTTTTTCCGTTCCGTGAGGTAATGGTTCAAATTCACACGAGCTATTCACCTCATGTTTCTGAGTGACCGGAAGATAGACGCTGAACACAGAGCCTTTGCCCAATGAACTTTTCACACCAACCTGGCCGCCGTAGCTCTTGACAATGCCGTGCACCATGGCCAGACCCAATCCGGTTCCTTCCCCCGGCCCTTTGGTTGTAAAATAAGGCTCAAAGATGGAATCGATAATTTCCGTGGGGATGCCCGTGCCGGTATCGGATACGGTCAATTCAATGTAGTTTCCGTTTTTAAGATCCACCAGTCCAGGTTTTGAATCTTGAGTTATCGTAATATCCTTCAAGGCGACCTCAAGAAGGCCGCCGCGATCTTCCATGGAATGCGCTGCATTGGTGCACAAGTTCATCAATATGCTGTGTACCTGGGAAGGGTTCCCCATTACCAGTGAAGAACTATGGATATCCTGCCTGATTTCAATCGTGGCGGGAATGGAAGCCCGGATAAATTTAACCACCTCCTTGATGATGGTATCTATTTTCAGCGGCCGGATTTCTTCTTTTGACTGACGGGCAAAGGCCAGGATTTGCTTTACGAGTTCTTTGGCCCGATTTCCGGCAATGAAGACTTCCTGGAGATTTTCCTCCATCACGGAATTTTTTTCCACATCATCCAGCGCCAACTCGGTATATCCAAGTATGGAGGAAAGAATATTATTGAAATCATGGGCTATGCCTCCGGCCAACGTCCCGATGGACTCGAATTTCTGCTGCTGTATCATTTTTACTTCAATTTCTTTCTTTTCCGATATATCCGTCAGATACAGGTTGACATATTTTTCGATTGAAAATGGTACAGCCCGGACTGCAAACGTACGTTTCCCGACAACGATTTCCGTTTCCAGCTTATGTTCACTCGTAATGCTTGTTTCCGCTGCGCTCATGATTTCCACCGGAAACGAGCGCTGATCATCCATGGACAATGTCCGGCTGGCTTCGTTCGCATAAAGGATTTCTCCTGAAAAAGAAATCCGCATTACCGGATGCGGATCTTCCGCCGGAAACCGTGCAAGGCTCTCCAGCGCCTCTTCGGAATTTTTGAGGGATGTAATGTCCAGATGGCATCCGTGCACCTGAACGACCCGCCGATTTCCATTCTGTTGCGCTCTGCCTCGTGAAAGAAACCACCGGTAGGTTCCATCCCGGTGCCGTAACCGGAACTCACCATGGATGTCCAATGTGGATCCTTTCCGGCATGCATTCAGTTGTTCCAGAACTTTCGCTCGATCCTTGGGGTGAAGCCGCGATTCAAATTCTTCATACTGGTTTAGCAGTTCATTTGGTTCATAGCCAAGCTGCCGTTTCCATTCCGGTGAGAAGAGCAACTCATTTTCTTCTATATTCCATTCCCATAGCCCCACATTGGCCGAACTGAGCGCAAGGTTCAGACTCCGGGTCAGTTTTGATTCAGACCAGACCGCGGCTTTTGAATAATAGCTGGCAAACAAACCGAGAAGAAAGAATACGGCTGTTATATTGAAATCATGCATAAAATCCAGAACAGCCGCGTCTATTGAATAGACCGGAGGCAGTGTGGCGAAAGTCCGTCCGATAAACACAAATCCCAGAGCGGCCCAGGCGAGAATCGCGATTTTCACCAACAACCGTCCAGGCGGGAGAAAAAATACAACCCCGGTGATTGATAAGATATAATACTGAAATCCGGGCTTCCATCCTATAAAATACACGACAAGAGCCTGATGAATTACCAGTTCAGCAGCGGCGATGATCGCACCGGACAGAAACCGGCCGCGCCTGACACACCATATGCCTATGGCATAGGCCGTCAGACTGATGATATTGAAAAGCACCATCTGAAATACGCCAAGATATTCGAAAAGCAGCGTTACACATAAATGAATCAGAAAACCGGCAAGCAGCCCCACATTAAATACGACAAAACTACGGTACTCTTCCGGATGAATTTCTATCGGGGGAAGCGTGAAAAAATTCGTAATCCTTCGCTTGATTCGATAACCACTCAAACTGCTGTTACGTATCATAACTGTCCTCACGAATTTCGATGCGGTTTAAAAAATAATACTCACTCAAGCCGTCGGATCATCCACACAGCCTTTAAGTATCGTATAAAAAACAGTTGACGCACAATCAACTTACGCATATATTGATCCTCAAAAAAAGCAAGGTCTTATCCTCCTATTCAATCACAGATAAGGCATTCAACCCCAAGCGTTACATTGAATACATACGCGCTTCTATTAAAACCAGTCAATCAAGCAGCGGCTTCAAAACTTGATAAAATGGTTTTTGGGGAAAATGGAGACCGATAGAGACAAAAAACAAAAAGGGCTTACGTGTGTGAGTGTAAACCCTTTATTTTTATGGCACGCCTGAAGGGATTCGAACCCCCGGCCTACGGATTAGAAGTCCGTTGCTCTATCCATCTGAGCTACAGGCGCAGTATTCAGAATTAGTGTGGATACCATAACAGGCCTTCAGTTGTCCATATTTTTTTGACAAAACACTGGATATTTTTTCAGATCCTGATACTATAAGCGCACATGCGTATGAATATAAAATTGGGAATTTTACTATAGAAGTGATTGTGTGTTGTGTGACCGATTGATTGGAAATTATGAAAATACCGAATTCTGTAAAACCGTTGGAAAAAAAGAAACAAACTGACAGTGCCAAAGCCTCAAACAGAACCAATGAAAAAAGTTTAGTAAGATTTGACCCTCTCCAACGATACTTGTCTGAAATCAGCCAGTATAAACTGCTAACGAGAGAACAGGAAATCACACTGGGGAAACAGGTTCAGGAATCAGATGATCCGGATGCAGCTTATACCCTGGTAACTGCAAATCTTCGATTGGTTGTTAAAATTGCACTTGAATTTCAAAGGGTCTGGATGCAGAATCTTCTGGACCTGATTCAGGAAGGGAATATCGGCCTGATGCAGGCGGTTAAAAAGTTTGATCCCTATAAAAACGTTAAATTCTCTTATTATGCTTCCTTCTGGATCAAGGCTTATATCCTTAAATTTATAATGGATAACTGGCGTCTTGTGAAAATAGGGACAACACAGGGTCAGCGAAAACTGTTTTTTAAACTGAAAAAGGAAAAACAAAGGCTTATTGAACAAGGCTTTGATCCAAAACCAAAACTTCTTTCAGAACGTCTGGGTGTGTCTGAACGTGAAATTGTTGACATGGATCAACGGCTGGATGGCTGGGATGTTTCTCTGGATGCTCCAGTCAAAAATGATTCAGATACAGAGCGAATCGATTTTCTCAAAACAGCAACCGAATCCATTGAAGATGTGGTGGCCAAAAAAGAGATCGAAACAATCCTGCATGAAAAAATAACGGAATTCAAAAAAGGCCTGACCGGCAGAGAACTTGAAATTTTCAATATTCGAATCTACTCTGATAACCCGGTAACCTTGCAAGAAATTGGTGATCTGTATGATATTTCAAGAGAACGTGTAAGGCAGGTTGAAAAAAACATTATTAAAAAAATGAAGGCCTATTTCAAACGGGAACTTCCTGATTTTAATGTATATACGAATCATTTTGATTAGATCGGACTGAAATGTTCATTGCCAGGGAATATAGCCGGCAAGGAAAAATATTATGGGGAAACAATATCTGCAAATTTCATGTTTACTTTTGGGTATTATTATCTTTACTGTTACGGGATGTGCGGTATCCAAAAATGGGTCCCGTACAGCCGCAACCAGGTTGCCTGATCCACCTCAATCGGAAAACAAGTACTATTATTTTACTGCTGCACAATTTCAACTGCTGAATGAGAATATAGATAATGCCATATTTTATTTGAAAATGGCGATTCAAAACGATCCGGAATCATCTTTTCTGAAAAAAGAGCTGGTCTTTATCTATCTGCAACAGAATAATTACGAAGATGCACTTGTTTTCATTGACCAACTGCTTGTTAAAAATCCGGATGACATAGAGGCCCTTATCTTAAAGGGAAACATCTATATGTATCTGGATCAGAAAGACAAGGCAAAAACAATTTATGAAAAAGTGATTGCTTTAGATCCCCAAAAAAAGAATGTCTATCTTTTCCTCGGGTCGATTTATCTGGATGAAAATGAAAACCAGAAGGCTTTAGAGGTATATCAAAAACTGGTAAAAAATTTCCCGAATGCCTATACAGGATATTTTTTCCTGGGGAAAACCCATGAAAGGCTGAAACAGTACCGTGATGCGGAAAGAGAATTCAAAAAGGCACTTTATATTGAGCCGATGCTTGTTGAACCTCGTTATGAACTCTTGAATATGTATAAAAACAATCAGGTTCAGACAGTGGGACCACTCCGTAAAGGAAAACAGGAACCAAACAAAGAAAAAATAACAGAGCTTTACCAGGAAATCCTTGAACTGTATCCAAATGACACAAGGGCGAATATGGAATTGGCTCTTTATTGTTATAAAACCGATGAAAAAAAGAAAGCTCAGGAAATCTTTGACTGGCTTGCGGATCGCTCTCTTTCAGATCCGGATATTGCAGGCAAAATAATCTATCTGTTTATTGATCAAAAAAAGTTTGACGATGCCTTGATATTATTAAACGGAATCCTGAAAAAAATCCCGGAAGATTCAGATATGAATCATCTGACCGGGGCTGCTTATGATGGAATCAATAATATAGACAAGGCCCTTTTTCATTTCAGTAAAGTAAAAGACAATTCCAAATTTTTTGAAAATGCAACCATCTATCTATCCTATATTTATAAAAACCAGAATCAACCGGATAAGGCCATCCAGAGCCTTGAAAAAGCGATTCAAAAAATGCCGGACAATCCTGAGTTTTATTTCTACCTGGGGTATTTTTATGAAGATCTCCAGGAGTATCAGAAGGCTGAGTCTGTTCTGAAAAAAGGCCTTGAAATCATGCCGGAGAATTCCAGACTCCACTTCAGGCTAGGGGTCGTGTATGACAAACGGGGAGAAAAAAATCTTTCCATCGAACAGATGAAAAAAGTGATCGGAATCGATCCGCAGGATGCCCATGCGCTGAACTATCTTGGATATACATACCTTGATTTGAATATGAATCTTGGAGAAGCGGAACAACTCATTCGAAAAGCCATGGAGATTGAACCCAAGGACGGATATATCACGGACAGCCTGGGATGGTTATTGTACAAAAAGGGTCAATTTCAGGAAGCACTGACAGCGCTCGAGCAGGCAATTACCCTGGTGCCGGATGATCCGATCATCCTTGAACATATCGGTGATGTTCACACCAGTATTAACAACCGGGAAAAAGCGATTGAATTTTATAAAAAAGCACTCATTAAAAAAGAGAAAGATACAGAGACCCTTCTGGAAAAAATCAAAAAATTATCCAATGGCAACGATTAGGTTAAAAAAGCTTGTTTTTTGTCTGCTTGGTTTATTCTGTTTTATGATTCAATCGTGCAGCAGTATCCATAAAAATTCAATTTCCGGGTTACCGGACCCGGCATCCCAGGATGAATCCCGGTCGATCCTTGCGTCAATACGGGAAAAAAATAATTCTCTCCGCACATTCAAGGGAATCGGCAAGATTGAATTGAAAAATAAAAAGGATTCCTTTATTTCCCGAACCGCCTGGATGGGTTCCTATCCGGACCGTTTCAGAATTGAGATATTCGGAATCGCAGGCCAGCCCCTCATCAGTTTGTCAGCCGATCAGGATAATCTTTTTCTTCTCTCCCACACGGACTCCAATTATATTCACAGAGATGACCCTGCATCAACGCTTGAGGAGTTATTGTCCCTGCCCGTGAAAGTAGAAGATGCCGTCGAATTCCTTACCGGCCGGATACCCATTCGGGAACATGCCACCTCCTATATTGAAAAATCAGATTCAGGGGATGGCTTTATCCTGATTCTGGAAGAAAACTGGACAGGCATAACTGAAAAAATTTATCTTGATGAAAAAAAAACAAGAATCTATAAGGTTGAAATGTTTGGAATCACCGGAGCGCTGAACTACCGTGCCGAATTGCTTGATGAAATTCAGGTTGATGGATTCCGTCTTCCATCCCATCTGGTTCTTTCCAATGAAAATGGGGAAACGTTCAAATTGCGTATCGACCGGTATTTTGCAAATACTCCGGTAACACCATCCATGTTCACCATTCATCCGCCGGGAGTTACAAAATGATATTCCTGCTACCAATCGATAGGTCAACCAAACCGTTGCCCCATAAAGTTTAGATGATGGAGAGCATTCATACAGCCATCGCACTGGGTTCCCGGCTTCGAAAGTGTCGCAATGTACTTACATTGGGCATGCAGCCCAATTTTTCAAAATACAGTGACTCGGAAAAAGAGCGGATCAGGAAAGCATCTAAAATTTATTACCCCGGAACTTTCTATGCAGATCTCTTCAACACGATTCAAAAGCCGACATTTCCAAGCTACCATACCTACAAGTTTGTGCAGGATAAAATCAAACAGACCGCCCTTTTCCAACTCCTCGACATCCCCCATCCCAACACCCGGGTTTTTTATGGAAAGAAGCAAAAAGCCAACGTCCTTGAATATTTTCAATATCCGTTTATCGCAAAAATCCCAAGGGGTTCGGCCATGGGAAGAGGCGTCTTCCTGATTCGGAATCAGGAAGATTATTCCGAATACTGCAACAGAACGGCAATCGCCTATGTGCAGGAATTTCTTCAAACAGACCGGGATATCCGTGTCGTCATTATCGGTGACCGGGTTGCCCATGCATACTGGAGAATTGCCGCTCCCGGAGAATTCCGGAGCAATGTTGCCAAAGGTGCAGAGATCAAACTGGATGATGTTCCGGAAGATGCAGTCCGGCTGGCATTGTTCACGGCCAGACAATGCGGTTGGGATGATGTGGGTATGGATGTTATTATCCATAAAAAAAAATATTACATACTGGAAGCAAACATGAAATATGGCAAAGCTGGTTTTCAAAAAGCTGGAATTGACTATATCCGCATGATGGAAAATAAAATTGAAGCCGGTGAAATCTGAGTTCTATAAAAAAGATAGTGTGAAATAACCATGAATTTTAATCTTGAATCCTTGAAACAGGGGCTGGATGACCGCGAACAGGGGCATTTGTCATCCCTTTCCACAATGAGCAAAAATGGCAACCGACGCAACCAGGAAACCCATCTGGATAAAGGATACCGCCAGGCCTTTTCCGTGGATGTGGATCGAATCCTGCACTCGCTTGCCTATACCCGTTACATCGACAAGACGCAGGTCTTTTATCTGGTCAAAAATGATCATGTCACCCATCGGGTTCTTCATGTACAGATTGTTTCCAAGGTCGCAAGAACCATTGGCCGGTTCCTGAGACTGAATGAAGATCTGATTGAAGCAATCGCATTGGGGCACGATATCGGGCACGTTCCATTTGGACATGAAGGGGAAACCTACCTGTCCGGACTGTGCAAAACTGCTGGAATCGGAAATTTCCGCCACAATGTTCAGAGTATCCGATTCCTTGACCAACTTGAAAAAAAAGGACGCGGATGGAACCTGTGCCTCCAAACACTGGATGGTATTCTTTGCCATGATGGAGAAACCCACAGCCAAAAACTTGAACCTGAAAAAAACAGAACATTTGAAATCCTTGATCAGAATATAAAAGAACTGACAACCGGATCACTGCACACGGTTATCCCCATGACATTGGAAGGATGCGTTGTCAGAATGGCGGATACCATCTCCTATATCGGGCGGGATATTGAAGATGGAATACGGCTTGGATTGATCGCGCGCAACGACCTGCCGGAAAACGCTGTTGCTTTGCTGGGGGAAACAAACGGAACCATTGTGTATAAACTGGTGACTGACCTGATCGCAACCAGTTATGGGAATCCCTATATTGCGTTCAGCCCTGAAATCTCAAATGCCTTAAAATCCCTGAAAGCATTTAATTATAAGAACATCTACCTGAATCAACGGATTAAAAAAAATTCAAAAACAATTGAGGAGATGTTTCAATATCTGTTTGAAACATCTCTGGAAGATCTGTCAAACAAAAACCGCTCTTCACTGATCTATTCAAACTTCCTTGAAGATATGTCGGAAACCTATCTTGAGAGCAATTCACATCCTGAAATTGTAAGGGATTTTATTGCCGGTATGACCGACCGGTATTTTATCGAATTATGCCCGGAAAACATGAGATCCAAATTACGATACACATTCTAATTTTTATAAAGGTCTTCCGATCCAATGAACCGTGATGAAGAATACCGGAAATTCATGAAAAGGAAAAATCTGGTGTCCTTTTCCGTTATGGTGAAAGAGACCGATATCGCCGTTCAGGCAGACAAAAACCTGTTTGATATGGCAAGGGAAAGCGTTTTTACATATCGTGGATATATCGAAGCCTTCATACAAAACAATCCCGGTTTTTTGACATCACTGGTTCCCTGGAACACCAAAAGTCCTGCGCCGCTGATTATCGATGAAATGATCAAAGCCGGCAATCTTGCCGGTGTCGGACCTATGGCGGCTGTGGCCGGCGCAATCGCAGAGTTTGTGGGTAAGGATCTGCTTGCTCATTCAGAAGAAGTTGTGGTTGAAAATGGCGGGGATATCTTTATGAAGCTGAATGATCCTGTCACCATAGGCATCTATGCCGGCAAATCGCCTTTGAGCATGAAACTCGGCGTGCGTCTGATTCCGGGAAACCGTCCCCTTTCAATCTGCACATCCTCCGGAACCGTCGGCCATTCTCTCAGTTTCGGAAAATCCGATGCGGTCTGCATCGTCTCCCATTCCTGCGCGCTTGCAGATGCAGCGGCAACCGCAATCGGGAACCTCATCCGATCCAAAGGAGATGTGAAAACCGCGGTACAGGAAGCCGGAAAGATGGATGGAATTACCGGTGCTGTCGCAATCATCGATGACATTATCGGACTTTGGGGCGACCTTGATATTATACCATTGACAGAAGCGTATTCACATGGGAAAAAAGGTTGAGTTTTCGATGGCAAAAGAGTAGAAGCTGTTTCAGGAAAGAGTCACCATCGAACAGAGCCGTATCATATAAAAGGCAAAGTACTCAATTTTATGATGAGCATCCCTACAGAAACACCGATGGTCAGACAATATCTCTCCATCAAGGAAAAATACAGTGATGCCATCTTGTTTTATCGAATGGGTGATTTTTATGAGATGTTTTTTGAGGATGCTGTAACCGCATCCAAAATTCTTGAAATCACGCTTACCTCCCGGAACAAAAAAAATGAAGCAGCCATCCCCATGTGCGGAATACCGGCACGGGCAGTAGACAGTTACATTGGCCGTCTGATTGATAAGGGGTACCGGGTAGCCATATGCGAGCAGCTTGAAGACCCGGCTCTTGCCAAAGGAATTGTCAAAAGAGATGTTATCCGTGTCATAACCCCCGGCATGATCATCGACAGCAACCTGCTGGATGAAAAATCCAACAATTATATCCTGTCCATATCCGCCAATCATTCCGTCACCGGAATCTCCTTTCTGGATATCTCGACCGGAACCTTCCGAATGACGGAATCCGATCAGATCCATGCCATCCTGGATGAATCCCTGCGCATCTCTCCGAGCGAAATCCTGCTGCCGGAATCCATGCGTGACAGCAACAGCCACGCAAAACTGCTCCGGGCCTTTTCCGGAAAACCCATATCCTTTCTCCCGGATAAAGACTTTCAACCCCAGGCCGGCCGGGAAATCCTGATCGAACAATTCAAGACAAGAAGTCTGGAAGGATTCGGATGTGAACATGCCACTGTCGGGATCGGGGCTGCAGGCGCTCTCTTGGCCTATGTCCGTGAAACCCAGAAGCAGAAGACAGAACATCTGAAGCGCCTTGAGCCCTATTCGCTGGATGATTTCCTGATCGTTGACGAGATGAGCTGTAAAAATCTTGAACTCATTGAAAATCTTCGAACCGGAAAACCGCAAGGCTCTTTGCTGGGGATTATCGACCAGTGTGTCACTGCCATGGGAAATAGGCGGTTAAAGCAGTGGCTTCGATATCCCTTGATCGACTTGGATCAGATCCGGAAACGGTCAGCCGCAGTGGCAGAGGGAAAATCCAGCATTGAATGCAGATTCCAGGTTCGGGAAAATCTGAAATCCATTTACGACCTTGAGAGACTGTCCAGCAGGATCAACATGGGAAGAGCCAATGCAAGAGACCTGGTTGCATTAAAAAATTCCCTGATGAAACTTCCGGATATCCTGCATATCCTCAGTCAACTCACCTCGGATCTTTTTCAATTCAGCCGGGAAAACACAGACCAGGCCCTTGAAAAAATAAATCAGCTTGTTACCCTGATCGAAAAATCCATCCGGGAAGATGCGCCCCCTGTCATAAACGAAGGGGGAATCATCAAACCCGGATATCATGAAAAGCTGGATGAATTGATCAAAATCAGCCAGGACGGAAAAGGCTGGCTGGTCAGACTGGAAGCGGAAGAAAAAGAAAAAACAAAAATCAACTCATTAAAAGTAAAATACAATAAAGTTTTTGGTTATTATATTGAAATCCCCAAAGCCCATTCAGAATCCGTTCCCGGAAACTATATCCGGAAACAGACCCTGGTCAATGCCGAGCGGTATATCACCGATGAACTGAAAACATTTGAAACCAAGGTATTGAACGCCCACGAACTCATGGCGGAGCTTGAGTACAAACTGTTTACCGATATCCGGGAAAAAATAACAGAGGCCAATGATGAAATTCTTCGTTTTGCAGACTTTCTTTCATCCATTGACTGTATTTTCAATCTGTCTGAAATTGCGGAACAGAACAACTACATCCAGCCGGAGATCAACGAAGAGGGATATATCCATATCCAGGAAGGGCGTCATCCTGTGGTTGAAAAATT
>CAMBQS010000063.1 GCA_945870015.1 Desulfocicer vacuolatum DSM 3385 | reverse complement strand
CTCTGACGCATTATTTCTTATAGCACTCGGGCGGCTGGATGATGCGGAAGAATACCTGCAGGCAAGAGCCGATCAGCTTGATGGAAATTTTTATTCAAGCCTCATCCCCTTGGCAGAAACCATGGAAAATGACTCCCGAAGCCTCACGGCCGCCATCATTTACCGGAAATTGCTTGACTCCATTCTGGAGCGGGGATACACCAAGGCCTATCCCCATGGTATCCGATATCTTAAAAAAATGGATCAATTAGACGAAAAGATAACGGATTGGCATAATTTTAAAAACCATACAGCCTATAAAAATACGCTTCGTCAATCGCATGGCCGAAAGACCAGTTTCTGGTCAAAATACGATTAAACCACCCAAAGAATAAGCCATGATCAGGGTTATGAAAACCATCCCGGTCAACCCCCCTTTTAAAATATCGGGGATACCGTCTATCTGGTTTGCCGGTTATCCTTCCAGCAGCTCTAATCCTTGACAATTTCCATATAATGTCGGTAAATACACCCAACCCCGTGTTATCAGGCGTTAATCAGAAGGAGTGAAAAATAAGCGTGGCGTGCACAAAGATAGAAATCATTGAAAAAATTGTTGAAAAAAACAACCAGACCCCTCTCCAAGCCAAAGAATCAATAGAAGCTCTGCTTGAAATCATGAAATCGACCCTGGCTTCCGGAGAAGATATTATGATATCTGGTTTTGGAAAATTTCAGGTTAATCAAAAGGCCCCCCGTAAAGGAAGAAACCCAGCCACCGGTAAAACCATGATGCTGAAGAAAAGAAGGGTTGTGACGTTCAAGCTTGCAGGGAGTATGAGGGATAAGATTAATGGGGAAGAATAAAGTTTACCCCAAAATGGAGGCAGGAGATTGATGGCTGAGAACAAACACCTCTATGTATTATGGACAAATGACAACCCGATTACTGCAGAAAAAATGGTTTTCATGTATACCATAAATTCTCTTCTCCATGGGTGGTGGGAAAAAGTCACCTTGATAATTTGGGGTGCCCCTGCAAAATTGGTAAGTGAAAATGCGGATATTCAGAGTAAAGTTAAAGAAGCATTGGATGCCGGTGTTCATATTACCGCCTGCAAGGCTTGTGCAGATCAATTGGGAGTATCTGACGATCTGGAAAAACTCGGGGTTGAGGTTAAATATTGGGGAGTCCCTCTTACAGAGATTCTAAAAAATAACGAAAAGCTTTTGACAATATAGTTCTTGAAGAATTTCAATAATGACTGAGCTTATTTTACCTGACAAAGAAGCATTCATTGCCCTTGCGACTGAAAGAATGCCATTTGGTAAATATAAGGGATTACGGTTAATGGATCTTCCGGAACGATACCTTATCTGGTTTTCACAAAAAGGTTTTCCAGAAGACAAACTTGGAGAGATGCTGCAGAGTGTCTATGAAATCAAACTTAATGGTCTTGAATATCTTTTTAAATGAATCTTCTGAAAAAATAACACAGTGAATTTATATACCGCCCAATACAGATATTCAGGAGTTGAGCGACTTGATATCACCGTCAAGGGAAAAGATCCGATAGGCAGATATTTTGCTCCTACCTGGAATATGGTTATGGGATCAAAAGAAAAAAAGATTTCATGGGATGAATATAAAAGAATGTATCAAGATCTGATGAGGGAGTCTTATTGGCAGAACAAAGAAATCTGGTTTGAAATTTTAAATCGGGATGAAGTTACCCTGGTTTGTTTTTGTAACTCTGGTGATTTATGCCATAGGTATCTGCTTGCTGAATATTTAACAAAACTTGGTGCTGAGTATCGGGGTGAAAGGGCATTAATAAAAAACACATCAGATAACGAGGGAATGAATTGAATTTTTGGTCGGTGTATCTATTTATCTCTGATGCGGTGTTACCAAGGATATTAAAAACCATATTTTAAAACATAACCGGGAAACAGTTTCAAAATATACAAGAGCGAGGCTTCAGGTTCAATTGGCGGCTCCCCATGAGAATCTTTCAAAAAGCGAAGCATATAAATTGGATTAAAAAACTGTCGGTCGACAAAAAAATATCAGCACTGAAAAATGGAAATTCATAAATGACAGGCACCATCTGAATGACACTTAAACCAATCATAAAAAATTACGGCCGACTGATAGTGGGAATATTCATTATTGGTATCACAGCGTTTTTCTGCCGGCAGTTTGACTTCAACCGGATTATGGGTCTGGAAGAAATTCGTTCATGGGTAGACATGTTTGGTCCTCTTGGCCCACTTGCTTTCATTCTTGTCTGTGTAACAGGGGTTATTCTACATCTTCCCGAAATTGTCATGATAGCGATCGGAGCTCTGCTGTTCGGCGGCATTGAAGGTTTCTTCTATGGTTGGGCCGGTGCGCTTATCGGTTCAACATGTACATTCCTTTTTGTCCGCTATTTTATGCGGGATATTTTTCAAAATTCCGTAGCAGAGCGATTTTCATATTTTCGAAATATAGACGGGTTTCTCGTTGAAAAGGGATTCCAGACAGTGCTGATACTTCGAATCGCTCTTTTCATGGCACCTCCGCTTAACTGGGCCATAGCCGTTACACGGGTCAGTTTTCCAAAATATTTTGCAGGGTCAATGCTCGGCATTATACCAGGTGTGGCCATAACCTGCTATGCTGCGGAATCCCTGGTAAAGATGGAATCTCTCATTGATTTACTGTCAGTTGAATTTGCCATTCCCGCATTTCTTTTTTTTGCCCTGATTTCTGCCAGCGGGCTGTCAGGGTGGTGGTTGTTAAGGAATGGCAATAGGGGGAAGGGAAACTGAGGATTCAATTATTTTGCCTTGACTTCAAGCCATCCTTCAAAATTTCTATCAACTAATCCTTCACGATATTCTTTGGAATAAATAGTCCCATTGGTGGAGAGATAGGTCAAATTTTTAACCCGTTCATCTTTCGACACATAGCCGACATCGACGCCAAGTATTCGGGTACAATCTTCAGGGAGTTCTAAATTAACAGCATTACCGGTCCATCGGGAAATAGCACGTGATCGAATAAAATCTTCACCTTTACCGTTAGGAACCCAGCGAATAACTCCCCCAAACGGACTTATATCCATAAATTCCTGGGTATACACGAAACCGTCTGTGGCCAGAAAAGTGACATCCTTGACAGTCGAAGTCCCGCGTTTGTCAAAGCTGATGCTGACAAATTCTTTGAAATTTTCGATCTTCAACACCTGACGATGTTCTTTTCCTCCGAGACGAGAAGCTGTTCTTCCACAGGCGAACAAAAGCATTGTAATTGAAATAATTCCGATAATTGTCAGCACTACAACTCTGTTCTTTTTCAACGTAAAATCTCCTCTTCTCAAAACTGGAAAAACCATTACCTATCTTTTGATTGTAACTATTATCAAAATTTATTCCAGTTCTGGATTAAATATCAGCATCCTATTTGAAGCTATTTTTTTAAATAATACCCAACTGTAAACCGCAGATCCTCATCCAGGTCGTCCTGCCCGGATAACCATTGCAAATAATCCCTGGGGATCTCTCTGAACAATACCCCCTTATGTTTCCCAAAAATCATTCTGCTCGATAGAACCGGTTTGCTTGAAATATCCATCATTTTATTTTCAACAGCACCCGGGCCAATACCCTTGCTCATCTTTGCGAATAATCTTTCAAACAATTTTTCAAGGACCAGGATATCACCCAGAGCATCATGGGCGTTTGCTTCAATTTTAATGCCCAGAAAATATCTTAAATATTGAAGATTGTATTTGGGTATTTTCCCTTCAGGGTCCATGTGCCTGGCAAGTTTTAAAGTACAGACAACCCTTTTGGGATGAACCCCTTCTTTTTCGAGCATATCAACATCAAATTTAGCATCATGAGCAACAAGAATATTTTGATCGTCCTTGAATAAATCGACCAGTTTTTGATGAGCATTGCTGCCCTTAAATATCGGTTTTCCTGCCACCATTTCATTTGTAATGTGATGAACACACATGGAATCAATTGAAATTGGTAATGGCGGTTTGAAAAGTTCATTTACAATGGCACCGGTTTCGGTTTTGTAGGCGAGCTGGCATATTCTGTCTTTTTCTTCAGTTCCGGTCGTTTCTGTATCGAGGAATATGAACACTGTTGCTCCAATTTTTTTTATATTTGTATTGAATTGCTTCTAGGAATATCAGAAAGGAAAGGATGCTTCAAGAAAAGTTGTTGCGATGGATTTTATGTATATGCTGTAATGCGGAAGAACGGCCCGTAAAAAAAATTTCCAAAGTAAAGAATTCATTGAAATGTGGCAATTCATGGTAATCTTCTCTTACAATAGACTTATTCAATGCCCCGCTAACTTAAAAGGGATGAGGAAAAATGCATATCTCAAATGATTCTGAAAAGGCAATCCCTCCAACTCAAAGTGACCCCAACCTAAAAGAATATCGTTGCCCTCATTGCAGTAAATTTCTTTTCAAAGGGAATGTTCAAAGAATACGGATGACCTGTCATCATTGCCAGCTGATGATAAATACTGACGAAAGCCACCTTGTACGATCAAGAAAAATTGAATTTGCCAATTAGTATTTTTTCATCTAAACCGGTCAAACAAATCGCCGGCAATCTCTTTAATCAGGTCCTTTAACTCAAGATTTTTTATCCAATTTTCAGGGATAAAATCAAGTCCATACAATGCCCCCAGAATATTGCCGGTGATGGAGCCGGTTGAATCACTGTCACCGGAGTGATTGACGGATAACAAAACGCCTTTTTTGAAATCATCTCCTGCAGACAGCGCACAATATATACTGATCCCTAAAGCTTCTTGTGCCACCCATCCGGCACCGATATCTTTTATTGCATCAGGCCCTGCTTTGGATTGATTTGCCATTTCAACGGCTTTATAAATAATCTCCAGGGTTTCTTTATTGTTTTTACCGGCTTTCAAAATCCGGATGGATTCATTGATTGAATCCAACAGAGAATTGCCGGAAATAATCATAGAAATGATAGAGGCCAGGGCTCCGGCGGCTAAATATCCGGATGGATGGCCATGTGTAATGGCAGCACATTCACAACCGATTTGAAAGGCTTTTTCAGCATCCTGGAATGCAAGTCCGACCGGTGCCATGCGCATGACACCACCGCAGCCCTTGCTGTCATTAACAGGATTTTCCATGGTACCCCTTTTGCCGGATTTTAAAGCAGATAAACAGCTATTCCCGGGAGCTCTTAATGAAAAAAATTCTTTATACCCGGTCAGGATGCCGTCAATTATCGAGCAGGTCCCATGACTTTTAATTAAACTGCCCTGAAGGTTTGTTTCCTGCGTGAATAGCCATCTTAAAAGAGCATGATAGACACTGGAAACCGTGCCCCCGGTTTCCTGATATTCCCGCCTTATTTTTGATAGAATCAAACCCTCGGCTGTAAATAACGTCATCTGTGTATCATCAGTGATGGCACCTATGCGGCCATAAGCTTTTGAATAGTCCGTCAACCCTTGGTATCCGAACTTAGATCTGATCTGATCAATCGACATAAATTCAATGGGTGCGCCCAGGGCATCTCCAATTGCTCCGCCGATCAGACAGCCTGTAAAATGTTTGAGTATTCGTTTGCTGGTCATTTTTTATAAAGTTTGCCTCTAAAAAATCTTTTTCAATCTATGGATTCTGATAAATAGTTCCCGGGTCTGCAATTTTATCATTCCCAGTTTTCCCAGGTGGATTTTCGCTCCATCTCTTCATCGTTCAGATCCAAAAAGAAATCAAGACCTGTCATCGCTTCTATGATATTTACCGACACAAGAAAGTCTTGAATCTTTCCATGTTTTTTGATCTGATGAGGGAATAAAAAAGCCAGAACTTTGGGTTTGCCCGCGGTCTCTGTAATGACAATCTTAAAAAACATCGGCGGAACCTCGACGCCGCTCCCGATAGTATCATATGATCCTGGCCCATATATACACCCGTCAAAGACCCATACTTCTTTTTGCTGTGCCATAAGAAGGGTATTCCTGATATATGTCTCCGCCTCATACCAGAGTCCGCCGGAACCATTAAAAGCATTGTGGTGTTGAGGTGCCATATTTGACATGTACATGATTTCATAAACGGTCTTGGCATCATCCGGATCACCCCCCTCGGCATTTATACCGTCATTATCCCGGTCGCCGCCACTTATGAAATAAGGAGCAAGATGTCCCTTCGCGTAGTTTCTCCACCAAGTATCAAACTGGCCTTTATAGTCCTGTTCGGTTGCCTCTCCGATAATATCCGGATCGGTTCTGAATTTTCCCCATTGCTCGCCTCTTGAGGGTGTATCCAGATATGAAGGTTTGACATGGTAAGCAACCCAGCGAGGAGTCTTGTGAACTGGATCGAATTGAATGATGTATGCATTACGCTCAACGAATGCACCATCTGACGGTATCCCACCATATGCATGGGGATGACTTGTGGCTTGCGCTGTTCCGATAAAACAAAATATCAAGGCTCCGGTAATAAAGTGTCTCATGCTACTCCTCCTTATATAAACGGCCTCCCTAAAAACATCTTCAGAAACCGTTTGATGGTCATCGGTGCGCACCCCTCATAATGATTATTGATACTGAGTGTTACTTTGACCGCCTTTGTAAACAAACTATTGAGCATATTATTCAGGTTGTGAAGTTCACCATCCCTGGGATCAACGATAGTGTTCCATTGATTTTTGGTCTGCTGCTCGATCCCCTTTCTATCTGGGCCATGGAGTCGAATGACAGTATGGTTCTTGATGTAATCTTTAAAATGCCCATAAACACCAAATATCGAAGGCATCCAGTACCCCTGCATGAAAACATGACTGAGCTTCATAGCCTGAAGAAACTCAAAGTATGGCTTATTCAGATAATTCTGATTCCGTGTTTCGATACAGTAGTGAAATCCTGGGGGCAGATTCTGGCAGAATTCCTGAAGCCGATCTTGAAATACCATTTGGTTTGGCATCTTCTGTTTATTAAGGTATTCAAACTGAAAGATCAGTGAGTTGATTTGTTTGGACATGGGCTCCAATAACTTCAGGAAATCTTCCATCAGATCATTTGACAGAAAATGGGGATTAACCAACAGTAGCCCCTTGCCGTGATAATGTGTCAGTGTGATGGCATTGGGAACCTTAATGCTGAATCGGAAATCCTTGGATACGGACCCGACATACTCGGCGACAACTTCAGGTTTCGGCATGACAACTTTATCCCCGAACAATGACCAGAACCATTGGTCAACTTCCACAATATTAAAATGCTTGGCATATTCCGTCAGATAGTTTTCCCCAACATCCTCCGAATAGACAAGGCCCTTCCATGAATCGTACTTCCAGCTACAGGTGCCTATCCTTAAATTTTGGGGCAACTTGTTAATCACTCTTTCGTTTCATCCTTTGTCGGTATTCACGCTGTCTCTGAAGGAACTTCTCTCGGTTCTTTAGGTAATACTCTCTTTTTCTCTGCCGGATTGTCTCTCGATTCTTTTCATAATAGTCCCTATTGGCTTCAGCCATTCTGTCTTTGTTGGCCTCGTTATATTTCTTGGATTTCTGCTTGAGTTCATCCTTATTCTTTTTCCAATACTGTTGCTTTTGTGATTTGATTTTATCTTTGTTGATTTGGCGATATTCTTTAAGTTCATCCCTTCTCGATAAGTAATATGTCCTTCTTCTTTCAGCCTTCTCTTCAGGAGTGAGTAACCGGCGAGGTTTTTTGGCTTTTTTATACTCGCTGCTATTTAGAATCCTGGCGCACTCTATGCATTCGCCTCTTGCATCCCTTGGAACCACATGGCCCCTCTTGCAGGGTTTCCCAGTGAAATAATGTGAGTGTTTAGCAGCATTCGCAAGTGCCTTGATAGGAAGCATCCGGTCAACGGTGAGTTTATCAGGACCGTAAGTCTTAACCATAGTTTACTTCTCGGCGTCCTCTGGTGTTGCATAAAGGATATGGTCCTTATTAACAAAGATCGTTTTGTGCCGGACAGGATTATCAAGACTTTTCTCATGAAGAGTTGCATTAACTACAACCAGAAAGTTTTCTCTATTGCTGCCCACAAGATCACTCAACCGATCATGTCCCGGTTCTCGCTTAATGTTAACCTGACCGCTAATCGAAGACCCATCGATCAGTTTAATCCGAATCAAACGGCTTTCAATTTCTTTGGCTTTGTCCATAAGATGATCCTCCATTTGGCTTTGTAAATTTGCATTTTGGAAAACTGGAACATCCTATAAATTCCTTTCCAGCGTTTTTGCCTCTCTTTGCAACCCGGACAATAAGCTGAGATCCACAGGAAGGACATTTGGTGTCAGACATCATATTCGGGGTTTTCCTTTCAACAGGTGGGCGGACGGGGGGTGTTTCAATTGGTCTGGTGTTTTGAGCATTCTTTATCAATTCGGCCAACTCATTGCCTTCCACAAGGTCTATCGGTTTATCGTTGGCAAAGTTTTTAGCCTCCTGTGTAAACAAACCTGATGTTATAATGATAACCCCTTGGGCATTAACGGAATGCATTGTTCCAAACATTTCCCGGACAACCTTGACGCCTACTTTAACCATGTGCCACTGTTTGCATTGGACAATGTAACGGTTACTGTTCTTTTCTATGACCAAATCAATCCCATCATCTGGTCCCATTTCTTTGTTTTCAACCACTCGATAACCTTGTTGTCTGTATGCCTGGGCAACCAGAAACTCAAAGTCTCTCCAATGCAGGTCTCTTATAGTGTCAATATTCTTCTGACTCTTCAGCAAGGTTTTCCGCCGGTATGATCGGAGGGCAGAAATCGGGGCCGGGATCAAAAAGAGTATAGCGATGACTCCAGCCCACGGGGTTATCAATTGACTCAGAGTTCTGTAGATCATTTTTTCAGGCTCAACTGTAGGTAAATAATACTTCAGAAAAGCATAAATCGCTCCTGATACAATCACGCTTACATACCACGGGCACATGGTTAATAAATCCAGGACATCTTCAATGGGTGAGGTTCGCCTTCGGACCATGGTCTCTCCTAATTTAGGATATTCGCCAGTTTGATACTTGTACGATAATTCAATAGGCATTTCAATCAGGGAAAACCCTGAATTTTTGCAAGAAGGGTTTAACATTTTTTAGAAAAAAGAGTACTTCCTATGGGATTTCCTCTTTTGTTATTACAGAATGTGTATTAAAGGGAATTAATGCTTGAAAATCATAAAATAATAGACCTGATGCAATACAAACGTAAAAAAGCAAGAGAGGTTTATAACCGCTTAGATCCAGATCTTAAAAAATTTGCAAAATCGACTGACAAAGATATTCAAACACTCTTGAACAAATCTCTTGATGATATTCCGGATGACTTTTTCCTCGCCCTGGAAGAAGACTGGTTGCCTGAAAAGTAGGTGTTTAAATATTAGGTTTATAACCCTGGAAAAGGAGATCTTCATGTATCTGTCAGAAGAAAAGCGTGCCGAGATCCGGAAGTGTTTTGAAAATAGTCGATCCGATTCAGAGCTCAATTCAGGGGAAAAGAAAGAGAACCCTATCAAAGGATTTCATGACACAGAGGATATCAGGAAAGTTTCTCAGATTTTATTTGGCGCCAGGGATGGGAAAGAAGTTTTTACACCGTTTTGAATTAAAAAAGGTCCAACTGTCGTGACTTACAATTTTGATCCGGATAAATGGTATGACAACGAATTATTTTTAATTCAATCAAAACTAAAAACCGGTGAAATGAATCAAAATGGATATGATGAAGCAGTTGAGGCCTTGGATAAAAAACTTGAAAAAATGTGGAAACGATTGGATGGGACTTATCAGATAAACAACGGGAATTGAAAATATAAACTCAGCCTACGAGAAGAACATGACAAATAATCCAAATGCAGAAAAGAAAATAAAAACCAGGATATCCAGCTATAAATCCGGCATGAGCAGAGAAAAGAAAATCTATGGCTCTATCAGCGATGGTGCGGGTAAAAGATATGTACTGTTTTCTCTTTATTTTCAATTGAATGACCTTAAAAAATCAGAAGAATATTTCAAATGGTATGAAAAAGAGTTTGAAGATGACTCGGGAGAACCTGTCCAAAAACTATGCTGGGCAGTGACCCTCTATCGAATGGGCAAGCTGGATCAAGCTGAATACAGATTGGCAGATTTAATGCTTTCAAATCTGTATGTGATACCTAAAATTCTTGGACGGGATATTAAAGAATATGAGATCTGGCATTCTTCAAGCGATGAATTCATTGATTATTTTGATTATTTCCCCAATGAAGTTCTGGAAGCTTTAACCCAGGAAGATAAAAACTGGATTGAAGGATTGTATGACTCTTTTGTATTCCAGAGAATCAGACAAAGATATATTGAAATCTATGGTGAACTTCAGAGCACTGATGATATAAAAATACGCCGTAAGCTTATTGATGAAGCATATAGATTGCTTGATCAGTTTTCTCAATCTAAAAAAAATTAAGGTGTATTAAACTGCTGGCCATGCCCCATTCAGAAGCAAGTCAGAGAGAATGAGGTGAGATCTAAAAATGAAAACCATCAACAGAACAGCAATCACCATCATCCCAAAACAACCGTATATCGACTGGGCGGATAGCTTTAATGATGTAAAGGTATATTATAAAGACGTTGTAACAACAATTTTAATCCCTGATGAATATGACGAATTCAATTATGAAAAATTTATCAAAAAAACCTATAAACAGATATTTGAAGAACAGCTTGAATCCTGGATGGCTGATCCTGATGCCTGGCCAAAGAAACGGGATTATAAAACTTTCAAAAAATGGTTCGATGTTCTTTGTTCAGATATGACCTGGGATTATGGAGATGGGGATATTGAGCATGATGAGGATTGAATTGAAATAAAAAAAGAGGCCCAATGACAAAACGTAAAATTAAACCAGGAAGAGATCTGGAAAAAGATTATTCTCAAAAAGATTTTGTCGCCAAATTAAGGAGACTTGCAGATTCCATTGAACAGAATAAAAGATTCCGGATACAAATTGCCGGAGAAAGAATTTCTGTCCCTCCGGATGCCATTTTTAATATTGAGCATGAAAGAGAGGGAAATAATGAGGAGATTGAGTTTCAGATAAAATGGGTAGTGCCTGAGAAATAGCTCAAAGATACAATCTGAAATGTTGAGTGGATGATTATTCCATGATGGTTGCAAGTATGGGCAACTTTTAGGATTTGAGAATGAATGTGGACTGACAGGGATAGTCTGGTGTTTTCATTCTGTTAAAAAATGGTCCTTGCCTTGGACGTAGTCCTCACTGCCTGGTAGTTTTGAATTCCTGAGTCTTTCTTTTGGAAGTCATTACCTTTTGATTGATTTTGCTCCTGACACTTGATAGAAGAGCGTTTTATCGATTGTTGCCTTCATATAGCCAACCCCAACTGATTCTCAGGCTGGCAAATCGATAAAATGTATGAACTGAAGGGTAATATTTACAGGGTCGTCTATGGGGATTATATGGTTTTTCTTCGAAGGGTTCTTCCGGATAAAAATCTTAAAATCAAAAAAACATGACTACTATACATCATTTTTTCCATTTCAAAAGATTAATTAAATCAGTGCATTTTATCAAAACTCTGATTTTGACGCAATGGTCCGATATCGCTTTGGACAGCGATCTTTATTTGAATTTCGATTTTAAGTTCAATCATGAAGAATTTACAAGCTGCCTGGGCAGTTCTTTAATGATTATCATTTTTCCTTTTTTGCAATTGGGACAACATAAGAGATCTTGACCTGTCAAACGTTTCATCATCTCAAGAACCGTTTCTTCTGATTTTTGCGGTAAAATTAACAACCCGTTTTGGGAAAAGGCGACAACTTGCTTGACATTCACCGAAATCAACCCTGTCAATAGAGAGGGGTTAACTGTTTGAACTGGCTTCTGATGCAAGTGGTAATTCTTATGATAATTTTTGTATTGGAATGATTTATAATGTGTGATAATTCTTGTCAGCTTATCAAAGGAGATAGTGCTAATTTTTTATCATTTAAAAATGATGATTATTTTTAAATGCTCAGAATATGGGATATAATATTGAACCTTTTTATTTAGAAAAAAGTGTTATTGAAGAAGAAACAAATGAATTTGTAATGACTGTTGGAATTAACTCATTTTAAATAGATTAAACGATTATGCCTGAAGTACTGATCATAGATGATGACGAGCAAGTGTGCAAATTCCTGTCGGGGATTTTCAAGGGAAGGGGATACAACACCTTTTATCAAAAGACATTAAAAGAAGGATTGGCTAAGATATCCTCCAGCAATATAGATGTTGTTTTTTTGGATGTAAACCTTCCTGATGGTAATGGTCTGGAAGCCATAGAAGTTATAAAGCGGTACCCCTTGGCTCCGGAAATAATTATCATCACTGCGGATGACAATGTTGACGGAGCTGAGCTTGCCATGAAATTCCAGGCCTGGGATTACATTTCTAAAGCAAGAAATCATAAAGATTTTAAATTCGCATTAGACAGAGCTTTGAAGTATCGAGAGCAGAAACAATATAATAAACCTAAAATACGTATTAAAAGAGATGCAATTATTGGCGAGAGCCGATTGATATCAAATTGTCTTGATGAAGTTTCAAAAGCTGCAAACAATGATCTACCTGTGTTAATAACTGGGGAAACAGGAACCGGCAAAGAACTGTTTGCAAGGGCTATCCATGACAACAGCAACAGATCCCATGCCGGCTTTGTTGTTGTTGATTGTGCTGCATTGCCTGAGCATCTTGTTGAAAGTACTCTTTTCGGCCATAAAAAAGGAGCATTCACAGGTGCGGATTCCGACAAAACAGGATTAATGACATTAGCGGATAAAGGAACCCTGTTTTTGGATGAA
>CAMBQS010000062.1 GCA_945870015.1 Desulfocicer vacuolatum DSM 3385 | reverse complement strand
ATCCTTTCATCAATCGATCCAGTATTTCTATTTTATGAATCGGACAATTTTCCTCCGGAACATTTTCCGTTAAAAAAAATTCCTCTTTTTCCTCTGGACAGGCAAAAAGAATAGGAAGAAGGCCGGAAGCCGGGCATATTTTTCTTTTTACTACCCCCGTGGGCATCGTAAACCATGTACCGGAA
This sequence comes from Desulfocicer vacuolatum DSM 3385, assembly GCA_945870015.1. GTDB lineage: Bacteria > Desulfobacterota > Desulfobacteria > Desulfobacterales > SURF-7 > QZKS01. The sequence continues at coordinate 12,773 of CAMBQS010000062.1, read as the reverse complement.
ATATGATGCGGAATCGAATTCATCAATTCAGCCCATATAGGTAATGCTGCCTGGGAACCGCTGGAATGAACCGGGTCGCCATTATCAAAACCAACCCAGACCAGCGCCAGCAGATCCGGAGTGTATCCAATGAACCATGCATCCCGATAATTGCTTGTTGTTCCTGTTTTGCCTGCGACGGGAAAGTCGATGCCATACCGGCGTAGTGACTTTCCCGTACCTTCGACAACCGCGCTCCTGAGCATGGAGGATATGATGAACGCCTTTGCCGGAGAAATCAGCCGTTCTATCTTCATGTGTTTGCGATTCAGTATCCTTCCGGAAGCGTCTGTTACCTTTTTTAATGCAAGAGGATATGGCAGGACGCCATCGGCTGCGAAAACGCAGTATGCCCTTGCCAATTCAATCGGAATCGCTTCAAATGCACCTAAAGCCAATGAAGGATAGGCTTCAAAAGGGGTGGAAAAATGGAAGGCCTCGGCCTGACGGATTATCGGATTGAGGCCAACCTGCATCGCCAGATCAACCGTTGCCAGATTATGGGACATTGAAAGTGCTGTTCTCATGGAGACAACTTTTTCCGAAACCGGTTCATAATTCTGAGGACTCCATGTAACCCCTTTTTCGGTTACATACGTCTTCGGGGCGTTTGAAAAAAGAGAAGCCGGAGTAAATCGATCCAGGGCCGTCAGGAAAACAAATGGCTTAAAAACACTTCCGGTCTGTCTTTTTGCCTGAGTTGCCCGATTGAACTGGCTTATGCTGTAATTCCGACCGCCTGCCATTGCCAGAATATTTCCGGTTTTTGGCTGCATCACAATGATCGCACCCTGAAGTTTTTTTCCCGGGTCCTTACGAAATAGCGCTGGTTTCTGACTTTCAAGTCTCTCCAGTCCTTTCTTCAAGGCTGATTCCGCTGCTTTCTGAACCTGCGTATCCAGCGTCGTATAAATGGAAAGCCCCAAACTGGTTAAATCTTCTTTTGAATACAAAGTCTTGAGCTGTTGATACAGATAATCTATAAAAAAAGGAGCTTGTCTTGGATGCGATGTAAAACCGGCTGTTTGAATCGGCTCCTTTAAAAAAATATCCAGGTTTTCCGGTGTAAGCCAATGATTTTTCATCATTGCCTGCAAAACCATATTTCTTCTAATGAGGCAGGCCTCTTTGCTGACATAAGGAGAGTAGAGATTTGGACCTTTGATCATTCCGGCTATCACGGCTGATTCTGAGAGGGTCAGTTCATTCATGGGTTTTCCAAAATAGAAAAGTGATGCCTCCCCGATCCCGTTGATGGATTCCGATCCCATCTGGCCCAGATAGATTTCGTTAAAATAGATCTCCAGAATCTCTTCTTTTGAAAACTTTGTCTCCAGAATTATAGCAATGAATGCTTCTTTCAACTTTCTTACAATTGTCTTCTCTGATGTAAGAAAATAATTCTTTGCAAGCTGTTGTGTTATCGTTGAAGCCCCCTGCGTAATTTTTCCATAGCGGGTATTCATATAAAGTGCCCGCAGGATACCGATAAAAGATATCCCATGATGCTGATAAAAGCGGTTGTCCTCAATAGCCAGAACAGCTTTGATAAAATGATCCGGAACCTGCTGAATTGAAATGAGTTGTCGCCGTTCCCGTTCAGGCCCGAAAAATAGCATCACCTCTTCTGGTTCAAGTTCAAAAAAAGAAAGTATGTTCCGGGTTTCAGCGTGTTCAATGGATTGAATCAGATCCCCCTGAAAACGAATTCGCAGAAGAAAGCCTTCTCTCTTCCGGTTCTGGAAGGCGGCGTCATACAGATGAATTTCCAAAACAGAAGACGATATCCGCATTTCCCCCTTATTTTCCGGGGAACCCTGAACCTCGCGATAGTGAAGCCTTCGAAGCTTTTCGTAAAAAGACGGCAGAGCGATTCGTTGTCCCGGGAACAATAACATACTGTCAGAGTAGACCCTTGAGGGAATCTGCCATTTTCTCCCGGAAAATCGGGTTTCAACCAGACTGGATAGTGTCCGGCTGTAGAAAAACAGCCCGATTAATAGACCCAGAAAAAACAAGGCCAGAAACAACAGGATTTTTTTTTTAGCAGACATACAAATCAGACGAGATCTTTCCTTCCATAAAGAAGTGATGTAGAAATACAAGCTGAAGTATTCATACAATTATTAAAGGAAAGACTCAAGAAGGGATTTATATTCTGCCGGTTCCTTGCAAAACAGATACGGGAGATCCTGAAACAACATCATGAAACCAGTTTCATGGAAACCCCATTCCGCCTGCGGATGACAACCCTCTGACTGGATATGGCAGGCATTGACATTTTGGGTACCGCATCTTCTTTTTCCGCTTCCTCAAAAAGGCTTTTCAATTTGGCTTCCAACTGTTTGAATTTTTCCGGTTCCATTTTTACTCCTTGTTAAATTTTGTGGACTGAAAAACATACTGTTTTTGTCTATCATGAATGTCTCAGATGTTTGATTCCCGTTTTTGTCCATCCGGAAAATGGATGGCATTCTGTGGTAACAGGCAATACACCAGTTTATTTCACTGTCTGGGTATGACTTCCATATGAGCAATATGAATGCCAGTTGGCAGGCAACCAGAAATTATTAAATAACCCATTAAATATCAGCTAACTATATTTATTTATCGTCGGTATCACCGACCAGATATGTTGTCTTTTTTTGAAACATTTTTAAGGGAAAAAAAATGAGTGTATCAAAATGCGACGGCCAAAAAGGTCGGAATAAACAAATCAGGTAAATTCAAAAGAAATAAATACCGAGGGAGGTTGATCAGACAATCTTCTGGATAATTTCTAAAATATCCTCTTTTGACAGGCTTCTTCCCAGAAAAGCACTCCTGTTTTTGATTTCATCCACAATTTCAGGAAGTAATTGAACTGGATATGGAATCCGGTTTTTCTCCAGATACTTTTTTACCAGGTGTTTTCCGCATAAAACATTCAGAACCCAATTCTCTCCCTGTTCCAGCCCGAACGATCTTGCTCCATGGGTTCCGGCAACATGGGTTTGCATGGATTCCCCAAAAAACGGAGTGTTATACGTAAGAATACCGATTCCTGTCTTTTGCCGGATTAACCTGTCAATATATGAATAATACGCCTTGAACTGTTCCAGATTATCTGTTTGTAAATTAATCCCATATCCCTGTTCCTTTAACGCTTTCCCGGCAAGGAAAAGATCACCGATCCCATTCCTTTCTCCAATTCCAAGTGCGGAAACTTCAATTACTGAAGCACCGGCAACCGCGCCAAGGACGGTATTGGCCGTAGCCATTCCCATATCATTATGACAATGGACACCGATTCTTGTATTGCTCTCTTTGGTCAGGGCCACAATATCCGATATTCTATTATACAGAAGGTTGGGCGCCATAATTCCGGAAGTATCCGGCAATGTAATAATTTCAACAGCCAGGTCCCGGCTTAAAAATTGTACACATTTTTCAAGAATTCTTGTATCCGTGCGGCCAACATCGAGTATACTGACCCATATCCTCGCATTCCTTATTTTTGACCGGACATGATTAACCACCTTGTTCAAACCATCCAAAAATGCATCTACATTCCAGCGATCCTCAGACCGATCCGCCATCACTGCATGGATCTGAATCTCACAAGAACCTGCCTCAATCATTTGATCCACATCACGGATCAATGCCCGGCCAAGTCCTGCGATGCAGATCCTGCATTTTTGTTCTTCTGCCTGATGAACCAGGCGATGCAATATGTTTCTTTCTGTTTCATGAGCTGGAGGGTATGCAACCTGGGAAATATCAACGCCAAGAGATTCCTGGAACTTGAGAATTTCCAGTCTTTCGTCATAGGTAAAGACAACACCTCGATACTGCATCCCCTCACGGATGGTTTGATCACAGACAAGAATCTCAGGATGTTTCATTACTTTTCCATGCCCCCCCGTTTTTGAATTCAGGGGAATCGCATTTGGAATGTCAACTTTTAAATTCCCCCCTTGAGGGGGGCCTGGGGGGTGTCTTGGCTCATTGATAAAAACCATATATGAAAAATATCAGGGTTTTGTTACACCCCCCTTAATCCCCCCTCAAGGGGGGAATAGCTTGAATAAGGACATTATTTCCAGATGCGATTACCCTGTTTTTGAATTCCTTGTGCCCTTTACAAAATTATTTTATTATTATATAATTCCATTAATAAAAAAGCTGTCTGTCCCTCAGCAAATTTCCCTTTTTTCATCTTCTCTCTATCTGGTTTTGCTAAGAATCGATATTACTTTTGCTTTCATTACAGGTTTTTAAAGAATTTAAAAAAAACAATATCAGAACATCGATATCTTTCATATAAAGACATAATAAGTATATTCTCAGTAAAGACTCAACCATTTTATTCAAACAATCTGAAAAACCAATCGGCAACATCTCAGACAAGCCAGTAACATCATGTCTGCAAAAAACAGGGAAACAAATATCATGATTACAGACCAATCCGCCCAAAAACTTACATACCCGGCATATTTTTCGGATATCCTAACTAACAATGCTGAAATGCATTCCATACGGGGATATATCGAGTCCATTGCCGCAACCGCTCAACCGATTCTGATTACGGGTGAAACCGGTGTTGGAAAGGAATTGATCGCCAAATCGATCCATGCGTGCAGCAGACGAAAGGGGCCGATGGTTACCGTGAATGCGGCCGGACTGGATGATACGATTTTTTCAGATACCTTATTCGGACATGCCAAAGGAGCTTTTACCGGTGCGGATCGCAATCGTCCGGGGCTGATTGAAAAAGCGGATTCCGGGACATTATTTCTGGATGAAATAGGAGACCTCAGCCTTTCCTCCCAGGTTAAATTATTGCGCTTGCTCCAGGAAGGAGAATTCCTTCCGTTGGGATGTGATGATCTTCGGCACACCAACGCCAGAATCATTGCAGCAACCAATGTTGATCTATGGGAAAGACAGCGTTCCGGGAACTTCCGGCAGGATCTGAATTTCAGGTTACGAACCCACCATATTGACATTCCGCCACTTCGAAAACGTATTGATGATATCCCGATTCTGGTTGATTATTTTTTACAGAAAGCAGCACTCGCGCTTGATAAAAAAAAACCGGCCTTTCCAAAGGAGTTGTTATCACTTCTTTCTACCTACTCCTTTCCGGGAAATATTCGAGAGCTTGAATCCATCATTTTTGATGCTGTAAGCAGACACACAGGAAGAATACTTTCTCTGGAACGATTGAATAACCATATTACGGAAAGACGGGCAGACATTCAAAAAATAAACCATTCCCAAACATCCGAGGGGCAGTTGCCGGTAACTTTCTCCGATGAATTACCCACAATTAAATTTGCAACCCGTCTTCTGGTTGAAGAAGCTTTAAAGCGTGCCAAAGGAAATCAGACCATTGCCGCCGGAATGCTTGGTATTACCCGTCAGGCTCTTGGGAAACGACTGAGAAGCACAAAACAGCGTCCAAGTGAAACCTTCTATGTTCAATCCTGACTTTTTTTACTTTGCCTGTCCTTCCAGACAGGACGCCTGTCCTGTTGAACAAGACAGAATGGACATATCCGCCTTCCATAAAAGAATATAAAAATTTGACAATTAACTCTATCTGTTTGTTTTTTCAATAAAAATTCATATAGTAAACAGGTGTCAAATGTTTGGCACGGTTGTTGATACATTCTTCAGCAAAACACCTGTCATTCATTGCATAATGATCATATCCTCTACTATACTTGATAAGGATGAAAGGCCAAAATGAAAAAAAAATCAGATGGTAAAGAAAAAGAAAGTAGTAACAGCATGATTCAGCCATATAATAGTCTTCCGGCCTCACATGACAAAAAAATGTCACTCATCTATAGCGGATTCATTGGTGAATGCCCTGAAATCAAGGAAGTTTTTCAGACAATTGAAAAAGTTGCAGATACAGACAGCACTGTTTTAATAACCGGCGAAAGCGGAACCGGTAAAGAATTAACTGCAAGGGCAATCCATGAAAACAGCAGTCGTCGAAACAATCCTATGGTTGTTCTGAATTGCGGTGCCATTCCCAGTGAACTTCTTGAAAGTGAACTGTTCGGACATGAAAAAGGTGCCTTTACCGGAGCACATCAACCTCGTATCGGACGTTTTGAATTGGCTGACGGGGGAACCATTTTTCTTGATGAAATTGGAGACATGAGTCCAGGTTTACAGGTAAAACTACTTCGAGTTCTTCAGGAGCAATGTTTCGAACGCGTAGGTAGTGTTAAAACAATCCATGTCGATATCCGAATCATATCTGCAACAAATAAAAATTTAAAAAAAGCGATTCATGAAGGTACCTTCCGTGAGGATCTTTACTACCGGCTGAATGTAATTCCCATCAACATGCCATCCCTTCATAGACGGAAATCAGACATTCCTCTTCTCATCAATCACTTTCTTGAAAAAAGAAGGGCCAATCCAAACAAAATCTATGAAATTAAAAAGACATTTTCAAAAAGGGCCATGGAAACACTTGTAAACTATAACTGGCCGGGCAATATAAGAGAACTTGAAAATCTGGTTGAACGATTATCCATACTGGTAGATGATGATATAATTCGATATAAAAACCTTCCGGAAAAAATGAAAGAAAAAACAACCATCCGGCAGAATATACCGGAAAGCATTATGGAGCGAAACTGGCCTGGCTTTAATCAGGCCGTGGATCAATTCCAGAAAGATCTTATCTTGCAGGCATTAAACCAGACCAACTGGATTAAAGCCAAGGCAGCCTCTCTTTTAAAAATGAACCGGACAACCCTTGTGGAAAAAATCAAAAAAATGGACATTGAATCCATGGAGAGTCATGGAGACAGGGAGTTTATATCAAACCATACGTATTTCGGCATCGATGAATTAAATATATCTCATCTCTTGCATACGGAGAAATCTACGATTTCCATAACGAAATGAAAGAATGAAAACATCACTGTCTTCGATCTCATCTTTCTTACACAATGTTCTACATCTACGGAAATGCTTATTACTCTTTCTTCTCCTTATATATGCATGGCCCACCGCTGCCAATGGAATAATCTATTCAATTCATATCAAGACAGTAAATTCTCTTGAACTTGCAGAAAAAATTGCAGCGAACCTGAATCAAAAGGGATATGATGCTTTTTATCGGCATACACCGTCATTTGAAGAAGGAATTCAATATCGTATTTTTGTCGGAGCCTATCCATCACAAGCACAGGCACTCAGAACACTCAACTCATTATGGAACTCTGATATTTCAGATCAATATGCCATTGCAATACTGAAAGAAAAGACAGGTACCCAAGAACACAATCACCAGCCGGAAATCAAGGAGATTGAACCAGATTCTGCAATAGACCGGTATATCGAACTCAAAAAGCAGGCAACCCTTATCGAAAAAGAAGCCCCCCCTGTCATTCCTCCCAATGAAGCAGAAACAGCCGGCATTACAGAAGCATTTGGAAATGCTCTCAAGTTCTATCATGACGAACAGTTTGAAAAAGCCCTTGTCCAGTTCAACCGGATTGCAGAGAGTGTTGACAACATTGACATTCTGTTCTGGACTGGAATTTGTGAATCAAAAACCGGGAATTATAGCCATGCTGCTGAAAAACTGACACTACTTCTTGCAAAAGAGCCAGACTCTCCCCAGGTAATGCTTGAACTTTCCGCGATTCTATTTAAACAGGAAAAAAACCAGGAAGCCCTGGAAGAACTTGAAAAGGCAAAAGCTTTCCAGCCGCCTTCGGAGATACTTCAAAATATTTTTCATATTAAAAAACAATTACTGGAAGATGAAAATCGTTTTTCATTGATCCCGGGTTTTCTCATTAAAAAAAATAAACTCAAAAATACAGATGACCACACCGAACCGGTACTCCAGGTTCGAAAACCTCCACGGGAATTTTATCAGATCGGAAGCAGTTCTGAAAAAATAATGCGATCCGCTCAAAAAATCGACCCGGATAACATTGCCCTCTCCTACTACCTTGGGTATATTGATATCAGAAATAACAGGCTTGAAGATGGCATTCGAGAATGGGAAAAGTATCTTTCAGAAGCTCCGGAAAACGAAAGAACCATTCATTTGAGCAAACAAATGACACTGCTTAGGCTGAATCATGCAGCAATCTTTTCAGCAGAGACGATTCAAAAACATATCCAGGCATTGCACATTCAAAATGACAAAAGTATTGTAATCGCCGAATTTCGAAACCGTTGCGCTTCCATCGTCAATGGTATGGGAAAGGGACTGGTTTCAACGATCATGGATGATTTATCAAAAATTGATGGCATCCGGATTCCGGATCGAATCATTGTACACACCATGTCCAGCTTGATGAATCCGGATCTGATTGAAATTTCATCCGCTCAGGATGCTGCAAGGCTGGGGCAATATCTTTCATCAAGGTACACTGTGTGGGGCGAGTTTACCGATATAAGCGAAAATGCATTTCACATCATGGCGGAAGTTACAGACTCCCGGCAATCAGATGAAAATGGAAAGATCGACATCAAGGGTACTCGGGAAGAGTTTACCCTGTTTGAGAAGCGAATGGTATTTGAAATCCTTGAATCCATCGGGATACATAAGAAAGACCTGCCTCCGGCGACCATCTTTTCAATTGAGAAACCGCACACACAAAATTTTGATGCATTTCTGAGCTATTCCCTGGGGCTGGAGTATTTGGATAAACAGCAATTTACGCAAGCCCGTTCTGCATTTCAAAATGCGATCCAACTGGACCCGAATTTTACCTTGGCCAAAAAAGCGTTCCAGTCGACTCCTGTGGACATCTATTTCTGTCCGTTTTTTGAGCAATCCGAAATTCTTTTAAAAGGGAGATGAAAAGCAGTGGGCTTTGTCTGCCGGACTCAACTCCTTGAGAATGGTCAGGAAGGCATTCCGTTGATCACAAATGTTTGCACAATTTCAAAAAGATTTCTCAGCTTAAATGGCTTTGCCAGAAAACCATCTGCGCCATTTTCCAGTGCCAATGCTTCATTCAGAGGATTTCCGGACATGATGATACAGATTACGGAGGGCAACTGCTGCTTGATATTTTTTAACAGCTCAATTCCAGATATCTCAGGCATATCAACATCGGAAATAACAATATCCACATCCGCTTGATGTTGCAGATATTCCCAGGCCAAAGCACCATTTTCAAATGTTTTTACCTCACGGTTCACACAATATTTTAATGCATTGGCAAGAAACGCACGAATGGTTGTTTCATCCTCTACAACAATGATTTTAACATTGGCTATAATAGCGTCACCTCACCCATATCCGGGAAATAGCGATACCCCCATGCAAACATGGCGTTTCCAGGTGGATCAATCTTGAAATTATCATTTAAAACATATCGTTGCAAAATAAGTTGCTCTATTGCTATGTTGCTCCGGAATATATCCTATCCATATTCCATGGTCAAGCATGCAATTGAATTCGTTACAAAGTCTGGATATATGCCCCCGCCGGATAGCTTCCCAGAATCTGAAGACTGCTGCATCGCCTTGAAAGCTCCATTTTCAAATCCTGATATTGTTCTCCGGACAGGTCACATTCAAGATCTGCAAAAAAAACATATTTCCATTTTTCCGAACGGAGCGGCCTGGATTCCAGTTTTTTCAAATTGATTCCGTTTTGAGCTAGAACGGTTAATACACCGGCAAGAGCCCCGGATTTATCCGGCAGCGTAAATAAAAGAGAAGTTTTGTCCTGATGGCCTCCCTCAGGCGGTGTCGGACCGATGATCATGAAACGAGTCCAGTTATCCGGTAAATCTTCGATCCGGCTACTCAGGATATTCAGCCCAAACATATCTCCCAGTTTTTCATGTCCGATGGCTGCGCTACCCTTTTCATCGATTACCTTGATTGCGGCTGCAGAAGTACTTTCAACTGGAATAATGATGACTTCCGGGAGATGTGTCCTGAGCCAATTGGAGCACTGTTCCAGCGCCTGAGGATGAGAATACACGGTTTGAATGCCGGTAAGTGATGTATCTGAACTCAACAGGGAATGACTGGTTTTACAGAAAACTTCTGCCTGTATAAACACTTTATACATTAAAAACAGATCCAGGCTTTGTCCGACACTGCCTTGCAGTGAATTTTCCAGAGGTATGATACCCAGCTCGGCTTCACGTTTTTCAACAATCTGAAACACCTCTTTTAAACTGTTGCAAGGCTTCAAATCTGCGCTATGGCCCAGGTACTCGATTCCGGCAAAGTAAGAAAAGGTCCCTTCCGGACCAAGATATACCACTTTCTGCGGCTGCTGTAATTTCCGGGAGGAAGATAATATTTCACGGTAAATCGCCCGTAAATGATCATCCGGCAAGTGTCCTGGATTTTGGGAAATGAGCTTTTTCATAACCTCTTTTTCCCGGAAAGGTTTAAAAACCGATTCTTTGGATATGGATTTTATCTCTCCAACCTCTTTGCATAGTGCTGCCCGATGGTTTAAAAGTTCCAGCAATCCCTTATCAATATGATCAATCTTCGAACGAATATCCTCTAACTTTTTTTTATCCACACCTTTATCATCAAAAAATATCTTGCCTGATTGACGATTACCACCCATATTATCCCCTTTACAATTCATGCATGGCCTGCTCAACATTCCAATTCTGATGTACCACCCCATGTAACGCCCTGACCAGTCTGCTGGGATCTTCCGCCTGAAAAATATTCCTTCCAACAGACAAACCTGCTCCGCCTGCCTGAATGGAATCATACACCATCTGAACAATATCTCTTTGATTGTCCATCTTTGGTCCACCTGCAATCACGACAGGAATACAGCAACTTTCAACAACATTCCGAAACGACTCTGCATCTCCTGTATAAGGAACTTTAACAACATCCGCCCCAAGTTCTTCTCCGAGCCGCGCACAATGTTTTACAACTTCCGGATCAAATCCGTTCTTAATTTTAGGCCCTCTTGCATAGACCATGGCCAAGACCGGCATTCCCCAGTTGTTTGCCCGTGTAGAAATTTTCCCAAATTCATTCAACATATTTCTTTCCGTCTCATCACCCAGGTTCACATGAACAGAAACCGCATCTGCTCCAAGACGAATCGCATCCTCAACCTCCCCTACCAATGTCTTTGCATTGGGATAGGGAGAAAGATCCGTGCTGGCTGAAAGATGAATGATCAAACCAACATCACGGCCATGGCCTCGATGGGATCTCCGAGGCAACCCTTTATGCATCAGAACAGCATTGGCACCCCCCTCAGCCACCTTGTTGATGGTATCTCTCAGGTCAACAACACCGACAATCGGACCGACACTGACCCCATGATCCAGCGGAACAATAATTGTTTTCTTTGTATTGCGATTAAAAATTCTTTCCAGTCTGACCATTTTCCCCAGATGCATAATTCCTCCTTTGTAATTGTATTCCTCTTATGTTTTAGAAAAAAAAAGGGCCGCAAGCTTTGCTTGCGGCCCCTGTAAAGATGTCTCTTTATGTGATGGTCAACCTCCTCCATCCAGGCCGCATAGCCAGCTAAAAAAACTAAAAAAGCAGTAATAGCTGTTATAAAAACAAACCGGCCCTTTTTGATTCTGGAAGTTTCTCATGGTTACTCCAGTTACCAGATTACTTTTACCTTGTCAAGAAAAGTGAGTGATAGAATTAATATTGCAGCATCTATTGAACTGTGATAATTCGAAAAGCCATGAAGCAATACGTAATCGACGAACTGAGAATAGAAGACCACGAGAAGATTAAAACATATTTTGACGAACACTTCAATGCATCAAAAATCGGCGGTATTTACTGGATATTTATTGATCCCGAAATTCTATCTGAAATACAGATTTTGCATGAAGCGTGCAAACCCTTTTACTTTGCTGTAGAGATTGAACCGGATAAACTATCATGTGAACTTCTTGTTCGAACCGGCAATCGGGTCAGGTGTGATTGTGTTCGTTATGCAACGGAATTCCAGCGAAACTGGTTCATCAGTTTGATCGATGCAATTCTTGAAAAATTGGAAGTCCATGTTTAACTTCCTCATGGGGCCCGGCTCCTGTGTTTCCACATTTGCAGTCATTTTTACTCAATACCCGGGACAGCATATACATACAATGATCATTGGGTAACGATTAAAAAAATTACCATAAAGAAATATATCAACTCCTGATAGATACAACGCAAGGGTGAACCTCTATGCTTAAAATTATTCCACTTGGCGGATTGGGTGAAATCGGATTGAATATGATGGTTTTTGAATACCAGAATACCATTTTCATCATTGATGCCGGACTGATGTTCCCGGAAGATTATATGCTTGGCGTTGACATCGTCATTCCGGATATGAGCTACCTGAAACAAAAAAAATCTCATATCTCCGGGATTGTCATTACCCATTCCCATGAAGATCACATCGGAGCCCTTCCATACCTTCTAAAAGAAGTCAACGCACCGGTTTTCGGAACCCCCTATACACTCGGCGTCATTCGAAAAAAACTGGAAGAATTCGGACTTCTTGGGACATCGTCACTCCATGAAATTCATCCGGATGAAAAACTGAAAATTGGTAATTTTGAACTTGATTTCATCCGGGTCAGTCATAGTGTGATCGATTGTGTTGGTATTGCAATCAAAACGCCCTATGGCACCATTATTCATACCGGAGATTTTAAACTGAACCATAATCCTGTGGATGGCATGGTTACGGATGTCAATAAACTGGCAAAATTCGGCGGGCAAGGTGTTCTGGCTCTCCT
>CAMBQS010000061.1 GCA_945870015.1 Desulfocicer vacuolatum DSM 3385 | reverse complement strand
CAGTTTGGCCTGATTCATTTCCCCCAACCCGCCCAGGTAGATCATCCGTTCCACACCTTCTTTGGAAGCAGCCTCGACCATGTTTTGAGAAGCGCGGCGGTCGGTTTCTGCAAACGAAGCGGTTTCTGAATTCATGGAGTGTACCAGATAATAGATAGCCCGGCATCCCTTGACCGCAAGACTCAGCGATTCGGTATCGAGGGCATCGGCCTTTACCAGTTCCACATGAGGGTGATTGGCCCACGGTCTTGCCTGAAGTTTCTGAAGGGATCGGCTCATGGCGCGGACGCGGTACCCGCTTCCCAGAAGCAGCGGAACAAGCCGTCCACCTACATACCCGGTCGCACCGGTCACCAGAACTGGTGTTACTGATTTTTTATTTTCGTTCATTTTGCAGAACAGCCTGTATTGTTTGTTGAATCCATTAAGGGTAGAGAAGCACATGATTCTTTTAAAAGGAATGAGCGTGCTTTTCCCTGAACCAAATAGTAACGATATTCAGGGTGAACTGCAACAAAATAAAGCGGACTCCGTCTGTCTTTTGCACATGATTCAGCCCCTGGAGGAACCGGTTGGCCCCCTTACCATGAAAAAGCATATTGAAATTTTCATCTACTTGAAATAATGTTATAATAAACTTAACAAATGTTCAGTATTTATTACCCTTTTTGCCGAATGGAAAAGATCAACAAATTATAGGAGAAGGAGCGATATCATGCGAGCGGTCATACTGTCCGGGCCGAAAAAACTGGATCTGATCCATGTAAAGAATCCGGAATCCGACGGAAAGAATGTTATTATCCGGGTAACTGCCTGCGGTATCTGTGGCTCAGACCTGCATTACTGGGAACTGGGTGTGGGCATGGATGGCCTGCCGGGTCTCATCATGGGCCATGAGTTCTGCGGCATGGTTCATGATCCGGGTAACCGGCAGGATCTGAAAAAAGGGGAGCGGGTGACAGCGCTTTCTATTAACCCATGCGGGGTCTGTAAAAATTGCATGAGCAGTCATTCAAATATATGCATGGATGGCCTGAAAAGACCGAATCCCGGAAACAACAGTCCGGGCGCCTATGCGGAATATATCTCTGTCCGGCCGGACATGGTTCGAAAATTGCCGGATACGGTCAGTGAAAAAGAAGCAGCCCTGATTGAGCCGGCTTCTGTTGCATTGCATGCGGTTACGCTTGCCGATATCCGGATCGGGGATTCTGTCCTGATTACCGGCGGCGGTCCCATCGGTGTGTTGTGTGCAGTATGGGCCAGGATCCATGGCGCTGGATTTGTGGTGCTGAGCGAACCGGATGTATATCGAATTGCTTTTTCAAAGGAACAGGGTTTTTTTGATCAGGTGCTGGATGCAACGGACACGGATATCAATAAAAAGATCCGAAAAATAACCTGCGGCGGCGCAGATGTCGCCATTGAAACATCGGCTGCGGAAGCGGGAATTCAAACCGCAATCTCCTCACTGAAAACAAGCGGCAGGCTTGTTATGGCGGGCATCAGTTTTCGTCCACAGTCTGTCCCCACATTAACCGTTACCATGAAAGAGCTGACGATCAAGGCTGCATTTGCTTATGTGCCGTCTGAATTCGATCTGACCATCGATTTCCTGTCCAAAAAGAAAATATCCATCGAAGCGCTTGTCACCAGTGAAATCCAGTTGGAGAAGGTTCAGCATACCTTTGAACAGTTTGGCCTGAAAAATCAAAAAAACATGAAGGTGCTGATACGGCCTTTTATCTACCATTAAGAATGACTACCGGATCGATCCTGAAATCGATTCTGTAAGGATCATCCGTAACCAGACAGGAGGAGGAGAAAATATGGCAGCAAAGAAAGCTTTTGAACAGGCAACGGTCGGCGGGATTGAAGTGAAAAACAGAATGGTTCGATCTGCTACCTTTGAAGGAACGGCAAAAGATAAAAAGGTCAGCGACCGGATTCTGGATATGCATCGCGAGCTGGCAAAAGGGGCGGTCGGTTTGATCATCACCGGTTATTTCTGTGTTTCAAAGACCGACAATCCTGCAAAAGGAACAGTGGTCATCACAGATGACACATCCATACCGGGCATGGAGAAACTGGCCCAGACCGTACATGAGCATGGCACAAAAATTGTGGCTCAGCTCAACCATGCCGGAGCGCAACTGTTTGCACCGGCAAGGGGCCCGGTGTATGGCCCTTCTGATGTGGTTGATCCCATCAGCGGAATCAAACCCGTTCCCTTTACAGAGGATCAGATTCATGATCTGGTTACGGAGTTTGGCGAAGCCGCTTCCAGAACGCAAAAAGCCGGATTCGATGGCGTGCAGATTCATGCAGCCCACGGATATCTCCTCAGTCAGTTCGTAAGCCCGGTCTGCAACAAACGAACCGACGCCTACGGCGGAAACCCGCTGAAGAACTCCCGCATCATTCTGGAAATTTTACATGAAATTAAAACCAGATGCGGTAAGGATTTTCCGGTATGGATCAAGTTGAACTGCTCTGATTTCCATCCAGCCGGAAAGGGATTGAATCCGGAGGATTTTCTGGTTATTGCAAAAGAACTGGCCAGGAATGGAATCGATGCCATTGAAGTGAGCGGGGGAACCCTTTCCGGAAAATATCTGCCATCCCGGTCCAAAAAGCATGCAGCCTACCATCTTGAATATGCAAAGCAGTTGGCAGTGGAAGTCGATGCTTCCGTCATTCTGGTGGGAGGACTCCGAAGTATTAATTCCATTGATCAGATTCTTTTCGAAACCGATATCGCGGCCATATCCATGTCACGCCCTTTGATTCGTGAACCAGGACTGGTCAAAAGATGGATGGAAGGTGACAGAAGGGATGCTGAATGTATCGCCTGCAACGGATGTTTCAACCCCAGCGGCACAAAATGTTTTTTTACACTCGGGGAAGAAGAAAAAACCGTGCAGAAAGAGATCATGAAATTCATGAGTTCTCTGGGGGATCGCTCGGCCTGATATTTTTATAGCCCGGATCATATGGTCTTGGTTTTCTGTTTCAGACGCCCCAGGGAAAAGAACACACCCACAATACAGAGGCAGCAGAAGGTCACCATGCTGACATGCATGCTGTTGAGAAAAGCGTCCCGGGTTTGATCGTTCACGGGTTGATCTCCCATATAATAATGGAAGGTCAATGTGATAACGGTCATGCAGCTCAGCATGCCTAAGGTCCGCATGGTGGCCAGAAAACTGGATGCAACTCCGTATTGCCGGGGAGTTACACTGCCCATGATGGTGGTGGTGTTGGGTGAGGCAAACAGGCTGAATCCCAGACCCATGAGGGCCAGCATGCCCATGATTACGGGAATGGGTGTGGCAGCATGAACCTGAGATGCCACCCCTAGGCCTGATACACACACTACCATCCCTGCCGTGGCCAGCCCCGGAGGAGAAATCGTATCGGATAAACGGCCGAACACCGGGGATAAAATGGTCTGAACCACGGGTTGAATGATCAGAATCATTCCGGCCATCTGGGGAGAAAACCCCCGGATCACCTGAAGGTACAGACTGAAAAAAAATGCGATGCCAAAGGATGCGGCGTAATTGATCAGGGTAGCCAGATTGCTCAAGGCAAATACCCGGTTATGGAGAATCAGGTTCACATCCAGGATCGGTGAAGAACATCGGTATTCATAAAGAAAAAAAAGGACAAGACCCGCTCCCCCTGAAGCGGTGAGCAGGTGATATCCACCGCCGTTTTTCTGGTTCAGGGTTCCGTAGATCAGACAGAACAGGGAAACGCAATACAGCAAGGCTCCGATTCTGTCATATCGTTCTCCCCGTGCTTCGGCCCATTCCCCTTTGAGTTTCAGAAGGGTCAATGCCAGACAGAAAAGCTCGATCAGCACACCCAGGTAGAAAATCCAGCGCCATCCAAGATGGGTGACCATAAATCCGGATAGCACCGGTCCCAGAGACAGGCCAAGATATGTACAGCCCACAATGATGCCCATGGCCCTTCCCCGTTTTTCAGGAGGAAACACAGAGGAAAGAATGGCCACGCTTGTGCCGGAGATCATGGCCCCGCCGCTTCCCTGAAAAAAGCGGAACAGGATAAAGCTTTTGATGGTAAAGGCCATGGATACCATTATGGTTCCCATGGTAAAGACCAGAATACCGATGATGAAGATCCGTTTTCTTCCGTAGATATCCCCCATCCGGCCGGCAGGCAGAAGAAAAAGGGAAAAGGCCAGAATATAAACGGTCTCCACCAGTCCAAGCTGAACTGCACTGGCTGAAAATTCCCTGCCGATGGATGGAAGGGCTACACCTACGGCAGACAGCATGAAGGGGGTCAGAAACTGCACGGCGCTGATTACAAACAGGATCACCGCGCCGGATTCAGTATCGTTTTTTTGGGTCATGATTGGGGTCAAACCTTGATTTGTGATTATGCGTAACCGTGTACATTAAATGAAAAGGAGAATCAAGATACAATATAATATGATCAAGGTTAGCTGGTCAGAGCATTGGACCAGTTGCATGCTTCCAGATAGATCGCGGGAATGACTTCTTCTTTTACGCAAATGGAATTGGTTAATGAAGGAATCCGGTTCCATTCTCCTCTTTCATAATGCGTTACCAGTTCAAGATAGGCATGCAGCGGGCCTGTATTGTCAACCAGTGCGGAGATGATTTTTTCTGAAAGCGGCAGGCGGTTCATAACTTCCGTCATGGGCTGATCGAGAATGGCATCAATGTTGGAAAATAAACCAAGGGTAAACAGGGCATCCGGAGATTCCGCGCAACCGCTGATGCCTCCCAGAAGTTCGCAGAAACGCGCCCGGATGCAGCTATTGCGGATCAGCTCACTAGGCTTATCCGCACTGATTTTTGATAATGTGATCAGGGAGATGAAACGTCGAAGTTCTTTTTCTCCCATATAAACCAGAGCATTTTTCATGGAAGTGATTTCATTTTTTCTTTTAAAAAAAGCAGAATTGATATAGCGTAGGAGTTTATAGGAAATCGATAAATCCTTTGCAACCATCTTATCAATTTCATCAAAACTGAAATCCGGTTTATTCACTTCAGCCAGAATCCGCAGCAGGCTGATACTGGAACTGGAGATCTCTTTCCCTTGAATAATTTCCGGTTTGCAGAAAAAATAGCCCTGAAAATATTCAAAACCCATTTCAGACGCTTGGTTGAATTCCGTGTTGGTTTCCACTTTTTCAGCAAGCAGTTTTTTATTTTTGAGATGGGATGAATCCAGCAGTTTTCGGATTTCTGCGATGGATGTCTGCCGGAAATCGATTTTAATGACATCCGCCAGTTGAATCATGGGCTGCAGGTCATTCTGAAACACAAAATCGTCCAGGGCCAGACAGTATCCGTTTTCAGACATTTTTTTCAACGCCAGCAATACGCTTTCAAGGGGACGGACATCTTCAAGGACTTCTACCACCGTTGTCTCGCGTGGAAACATAAGCGGAACTTCCTGAATGATCAGACTTTCCGTGAAGTTGATAAATGCTTTCCTGCCACCGGTTATCCGTTCAATACCGATCGTGAAAAAGCTGCTGGAGAGCAGGGATGAGGTGGCTACATCACCATCAATATCCGGAACGAAATTGGAAAGCCCATTCCGAAAAAGCAATTCATAGGCGAATAAAGATTTTTTGCGGTCAAAAATCGGCTGCCGTGCAATGAATGCATCCATGATGTCATCTCCAGGAAACTACTTGTTCATTTTATTCAGCTCTTCAAGGGATATTTTATCATCACAGATCCCTACTGATACCTGATAGAACAGAACATATGCTGTTCGGTTATTTTTATGAAGGAAAGAATATCATATGGTACGTCAACATATGGATTCTGTGAGGTTTTTAAATTCAGGAAAAAAATCAGATCCAGATCACCATCTGACCGGAAAAAGGCTGTGCCTTTTTTTGATTTTTCTCCACTCGGTAGCTATTTGTGCAGATCAGCTATGGTTCTTAACAAAAAAATCACAGAGATTGTTATAGATTGATAATTCTGATGCCCATACGGAGCCAAGATTTGAATGTTTCTGTATGATATATCACCAGGTAAAATTTTTCAATATAATAATTTTGATGGTTTCGTAAAAAGTCAAAAATTGCCTTACTTGTCATTCCGGGCTTGACCCGGAATCCAGTCATCTCAATAACTTCTGGACTCCGGTTTTCACCGGAGTGACGGAATTGGGACTTTTTACGGTTTCATCAATTTTGATGAGGCCATAAAAATTGTGATTCTCATTTTGCCATGGCTTCATGTATTTTGCCGGCGATTTCATGGATGGAAAATGGTTTATGCAGAAAATGTATCCCCTGATCCAGAACTCCGTGATGAGCAATGACATTTGCCGTGTAACCCGACATGTAAAGGCATTTGAGTTCGGGATTGATTTCGCAAAGCCGCCGGACAAGTTCCCGGCCGTTCATTTGCGGCATCACGACGTCGGTGATCAGCAGATCAATCCTGTTTTGATATTCCCGTGCAAGCTCAATTGCCTGTTCCGGATTGTCTGCGGTCAGCACGGTATATCCTAATTCTTCAAGAATGGATTGACCCAAAGCCAGGAGTGATGCATCGTCTTCGACCATCAGTATGGTACCGGTGCCTCCGGTTGCTGTTTCAGCCCTGATGCCGGTATCGGTCATCTCTTCCGGCTCGTCGATGCTCGGCAGGTAAAGAGTGAATGTTGTCCCTTTGCCTGGTTCGCTGTAAACATTGATAAATCCTTCGTTCTGTTTGACGATACCGTATACCACCGCCAACCCCAGTCCCGTACCTTTCTCAACGGGTTTGGTTGTGAAAAACGGATCAAAAATCCGGGCAATGGTGTGTTCGTCCATACCGCATCCATTGTCACTGACGGAAAGCATCACATATCGTCCGGGCAGAAAACCGGCCCGGCCGGCACAATAGGCTTCATCAAGCGTTACATTGAGCGTCTCGATGGTTACCTTGCCTACACCGTTGATGGCATCACGGGCATTGACCATCAGGTTGGCCAGGATCTGGTCGATCTGGGAAGGATCGATTTTGATCCTGTCCAGGTTATGGCCCGGAATCCATGCCAGGTTGATATCCTCACCAATAAGGCGGTTTAACATCTTGAGCATTCCATTGATGGTTTCATTGATGTCCATGACCTTGGGACTGATTGTCTGTTTACGGGCAAAACCCAGAAGTTGGCGAACCAGATTGGTTGAACGCTGTGCAGCATCACGGATGATTTTCAAGCGGCTGTGAAGGGGATCATCCGGTGGAAGTTTGATCAAGGCCATTTCCGTATGGCCGATGACCACCGAAAGCATATTGTTGAAGTCATGGGCAATACCGCCGGCCAGATGTCCGACTGCCTCCATCTTCTGGGCCTGAAGCAGTTGAAGGTTCAATCTGTTCTTTTCCATCTCGCCCCGTTTGCGTTCGGTTATGTCACGGGCGGTCACGATGATTCCCTGAATGGATGGGTTATTATTCTGGCTGTTGGCGAGCGCTTCCAGCCAGATCCAGTTATCATCGGGTGTTTT
Source organism: Desulfocicer vacuolatum DSM 3385 (assembly GCA_945870015.1). Taxonomy (GTDB): domain Bacteria; phylum Desulfobacterota; class Desulfobacteria; order Desulfobacterales; family SURF-7; genus QZKS01. Next base: position 5,547 of record CAMBQS010000061.1, on the reverse strand, counting down.
TAAGCGAAATTCGGTTGGCAAGCCGCTGTTGGCAGACCGTGACACAAGGTCCATCTCTGCCATGACTAAATCCAGATCGTCGGGATGAATCATGGCAAAAGGGGACTGATCCAGAAAATAGCCTTCCGGATAGCCCAGTATCCGGGTCACGGAAGGGGATTCAAATGAAATTTTACCATCGATATGGATGATAAAGATCATGTCCGACGCACTTTGAATCATGGAACGGAATCGTTCCTGGCTTTCCTGAAGGGCTTTTTCAGCTTCCTTACGCCGGGTGATGTCGCGTGTAACCCCTATGATTCCGATGGCTTCACCATTTTCATCAAGCATGAAGGAGATTTCGTTTTCCGTCCAGAATGTGGAATGATCCTTCCGGTATTGTTCCAGTTCAATCGTGAGTTGGCGCAGGAAATCGTTTTTTTGGATATAATCGTTTGTTCTTTCAATTACCGTATAAACCTTTTTCAGGGATTCGGGAGGCATGACCTGATCGAAGGACAGGGCCATGGCTTCATTGGGCGTATATCCGCTGATTTTTTGCACGGACGGGCTGATATAGGTGAAGTGAAAATGGAGGTCCATGGTAAAAATAATGTCGGCTGCATTTTCGGTAATCAGTCGGTATTTGCGTTCGTTTTCCCGCAAAGCCTTTTCAGCTTCTTTTCGTTGGCTGATATCCTGAATCGAGGCGATAACAAATTTTATGGTTTGATCCGGATTGCGGTAACAGGAGATTGTCAGATGGGTTTCCACGATACCGCCTTCCTTGTGGAAGAAGCGTTTTTCCATCTCGTAACCATCAATTTGACCTGCCGGCATTTGGTTGAAGTAATCCAGGTCCCGGGCAAGATCATCCGGGTGGGTCATCTCCGCCCATGTTTTTTGCAGCAGTTCCGGTTCCGAATAACCGAGCATTTTACAGAGATGGGCATTGGCATTCAGCCAGCCTTTTTCAGGGGAAGTGATGGCAATACCAATATTGCCCAGTTCAAATTGCAGACGAAAGAGGGCTTCGCTTTCGCGCAGTGCGTCTTGGATTTTCTGCAGCGCAGTGATGTATCCCGTCAGTTGACGTCTGCGCAGATATCCTGCTCCGGCACCCATGAGAATGATAATCAGGCAGGTGATCATTGCCGGCATCATCGAGCGGCGCAGAATTTCTTTTTTCCAGTTCCCTGCATCAACATCCATGCCGAAAACAGCCAGAAGTGATCCGCTCCGTGGATCAACAACAGGAACCAGGGCACTGACCCAGGTTCCCCAGCGATCGCTGAATGGCGGACTGAGAGCAGGCCGAACGGTCGCAAATACCTGATGGAGGGTCGGTGATTCTTCGAAGTAAACCTGGCCCGGCGGCGAGTAATCCGGGGAATCCTCCGGTGCGGTTCCCATGAAAAAGAATGGGGGCTGTCCATTCTGACGGCCGAAAAAATAGAGATATCGATACTGGGGATTGGTGTTCCTTATACGGATTAACTGGTTGCGCAGATAGTGATAGCCTGGAGCATTCAAATCCGCTGGCGTGCCGGTGAGACTGCTGATTTTGTCGATGTCAAAAGATGCGGCCAGCATGAGGGCCTGGGTCATCATGGTGTTATGCATCACTTCGCGGGCAGAACGTGATTCAAGCCAGGTGAAAGATATGCCTGAAGCCAGAATAAGAATGCCGATGCCGATGATCACCAGCCGGTTCAATGGGCTTGTCGGTTCGGAATCAAAATGGTCTGCCATTATGGGGGGGACCTTTTTGGATTATCGTGAAAAAAATTGTAGTAAGTATAGTATCTTTATAAGCGAAACCGTTTTGTGTGTCAAGAATTACCTTTATACAATATGTTGAATTTGATTGTCTGATCAGCCGTTCAGCCGCCTTCAGGAGATCACACTCTTTCGAAAGTGAATATATTTGTTGCATCCCGGGATGCTATGCCATAGGCTTGCAACAACCTCCACTGTATCCATCTGATTTCGGCAGCAGGAGAACTGTCTGCGTTTGCAGGTTTTTTTCAGAACAACCTGCCCGTATTGAAAGGAAACGATCATGGGAATCCAGGAAGACCGGTATGTTGAATGCTTTTATGCAAAGTATAAAGGCCGGGTGGCCATCGGTGTCGGATATGCACAGGATATGGTGGAAATTTTTCCGTTTGTGTTGGAGGATGAAAGTGGAAACGCACTCGGCATCATTGCAATGGCAACGCTGTCAAATGACCAGATCAACTCCGTACACATTTTTCATCTGAGCGCGTTCATGCCCAATTGCGGTAATGGAACGAAAATTCTTGAGATCCTCTGTATCAAGGCAGACCGGTTGAATGTGACATTGAGTCTGAGTCCGATTCCTTCACCCAATGGAAAAGCCCGCCAGATGAACAGCGTCCAGTTGACCCGGTGGTATCAGAAATTCGGTTTCACAGGCGACTCTCTCTTGTGCCGTATTCCGAAAATCCTTTAACCTGTCCGATATGATCGGATAGTCTATTATTCAGACACCGTAACTCCACCCATTACGTGGTAGTCATACTTTCCATTTTCATAGTCGTAGTAGTATCGGATTTCATACTTTCCGGGAGCAAGTCCCCCCAGGGTAATTTTTCCCTCTTTCAATTCTGAGCCGGAATAGGCATAGGTTTGATAATAGTTTTCCGGTTCATCCGGTAATGCAATGGATATCCAGTCATAATTGTTTCCGGGGAAATTGGAAAAGGACAATTCAATCTCTTCGTAAGGGGCGTATACTTGTTTACTGGGTACTACATTCGCACTGGTTTTTGTTGATTTTTTAATGGTTGTTCCGGCTGTACCCGCTGTTCCTTTTGCACTTGCGGTGGTTATGGCTTTGTCTGCCTGTTTTACTGGGCCTGCTGCGCCGGTGGTAGACCCTGCGGTGGCGGTAGCAGTCTTATCTGCCTTGGTAACTGTACTCGCAGCCCTTTTTTTATCTGTGATGTTTTTGGAGGTAACCACTGTGCTTTTTTTCTTTGGTTTTTTCGCTGTGCTGACCGTCTTTTTCTCCTGATCAACATTATCGGTCTGTTCGGTAGTGACAGGTTTCGGAACAGACTTCTTCTTTTTGACTCCGGATATTTCTGCTGTCTGACTGCTGGTTCCGGTCAATTTCTTGCAGAACAGCCGGGTCGCCTCCAGCAGTTGGTTTTCATTTGCGGCGGACTGGTTTACGGCAAATTCAGCGATTCCCTTTTCAATATCCACAATCCTTCCGCTGATAATAATGGCATCTCCGAGCTGCATGACGGTTCCAATGAGGATTTTCTGGGCGGACAACAACTCACCCATTTTGATGGCATAGGCATCATTGATCACGCCGGTCTGCTGGATGCCCTGCTCTTTGAATACCATATCCATCTGATTCCGTTCAATGACCGTATAAACATCGGTATTGACGATTTCCGTCCGGATCAGTTCCGAGATCCTAAGGGCTTTTTCCTTGGTGATTCCGTCTGCCCGGAAGTCCATGACGGCGATCCGGTTTTTGGCAGCCATTACCGTTACCGGAAATAGAAACAGAAGGGTGGAGAGGAGGGCGATTTTTTTTAGAGAGGTCATTTTATTTCCTAAAAACAGGTTAATTTTTTGTATATTTTTCCCACAATTCCGCGGCTTTTTTCTGGCTTTCCGCAATCTGTCTGCCGGTTAATTTGGTTTCAATAACTAACAGATTATGTCTTGCATCCTTATGCCCCTGTGCAGATGCCAGGCTGTACCAGACATAGGCCTGCATCAGGTCCTGGGGAACCCCTTTGCCATTTTCATGCACAATGCCAAGGTTGTATTGCGCATTGTCATGCCCCTGTTCCGCTGCTTTTGTATACCATTTGATGGCTTCCTGGTAATTCTGGGGAACACCATCTCCGTTCAGATACATGACACCCAGATTGTTCTGTGCTTTTGCATCATGCTGTTCAGCCGCTTTTTTGAACCATTTCATAGCTTCAATATAATTTACCGGGATTCCGTCTCCATTAAAATATATCAAACCAAGTTCATTCTGGGCATTCGGATCTCCCTGGGTTGCCGTTTTTTTTAATTTTCCAATCTGTTTTTTATCCATTGAAAAGGTATTGCCGTGAAAAAAGAACAGAATACCTAGAAATACAAGAAAACCCAATCGCAAACGCCTGCACATATCTATTCTCCAGAATGATACCTATCATTTCATGATGGTCATTTTTATGGTTTGCTCATTTACCAGCCGATTCTTCAGGATATTTCACAATCACCTGGTAAAAAAGAGAAAAATAATCTCAATTGACATATCAAATTATACATTCCAAAACAACAGAAACATCAAGGTGCAATTAAAATCATTGGATAAACTTCAGGATGCCGGATCAGGTCCGCCATGATGCCAAAAGCGTTGCCGGTCATTCCGGAGAAAACCGGACACGCAGTGAAGCGATGCGCTATCCATCTTGAGGATCAAATCCAACGTTCTTAATCGCACCCCCTCTCGCATTTTGTGTTGACATGATTTCTGTAAGGTGATTTTGATTGTGAATCAATACCATTGACAAAATTGGGGTTTTTGATTGCCAGGCATTGTTTCAGATAAAGAGTTGCCGGTTTTCAAACGATTTGTTGCGAAAATATCAGGTACAATTATCAGGGAAAAAGTGTCTGAAAATCCCGTTAATATCAACTTATCAGGGCAAAAGTGCCCGAAAAGCAGTCAATATCAGGTCAAATAGTTTGACTTGTGAATAAAATAAATGGTTGGGCAAGGAAAAATAGATGAGCAAAAACTATTGGCTAATATTTGAAAAATCCGATGAAACCCGGGTATCAAAGGGAATCGATGGCTACCAAGATCAGACGGGAGAGTACTACCATTACGACAACTATGTACCTAATCACAAGAACCTTGTCGCCGGTGATTTCGTTGTGCTCCGTAAAGAGAACGAGATTCTGGGTGTCGGTAATATTGGAGACATATCCGAAACAGGCGACACTAAGATTCACAGACGCTGCCCCGATTGTCATTCCACTGATATACGCGAACGAATCGCAAAACAGCCTAAATGGAAATGCGGCAAATGTGCCCGTGAGTTCTCTGAGCCAGAGGAATCAATTATCGAAGTGCGTTCTTACATTGCAAAAATCGAAGGATTCACCAGATTGAACGCCCCTCCATCTGTAAAAGAGGTTAAGCTTTGTGCAGCAACCGGGGGCGGGACATCGTCACAACTCTCGATGATTCGTCTCGATTCGGCAAAAATCCGAACACTCCTCGAAGGGATTTCACCATCTCCGTCTTCAAGAGACCCCCTCACCAAATGCAGGAGGCCAAGGTTTTGGTCTTTCTCGGGCTGAGCGCAAAGTTGTTGAGTTACAAGCAATGAATGTTGCACGCAAACTATATGAAAGCAAAGGCTGGCAAGTTATCGATAAATCCAACTCTCATCCATTTGACCTGCTTGCCACCAAGGAATCCGAGAAACGCTTTATTGAAGTGAAAGGTACGACAGGAGATGGTTGTTCGATAATTCTCACCCATGGTGAGGTTGAACACGTTCGGAACAATAG
>CAMBQS010000060.1 GCA_945870015.1 Desulfocicer vacuolatum DSM 3385 | reverse complement strand
CCGGTGTTTGCCATTCTCTTTTAAAGTGAATATCTTCCCGTTGGGTATCCGTTGTGATCACGGGCCGTTCGATTCTTGAGAGTAGACAGGCATCGTCTCCCGGCGGCACAATGAGGACATCTTTTGCATCCGGATGGGTTTCTCCTGATGATTTGATCAACCGGCTGATGAGTTTGAATTCATCGATCATGTGACGCCTATTCTCCAGGATTATGAATAATGTAAAAGAGATTTCCACTCTAAAAAGCGGTTTGCCTGTTTCCGGCCATATCGGGAAATGGATTCCACTACTTCTGTAAAAGATTTTTCCCGCTGATTGAGATCCGGATCTTTTGAGAAAAATTTATCTGCAAAGCAGATTATGATTTCTTCAATAGATTGTGGAATCATATCCCGAACCGGAAGCGGCAGCTTATGGTCTGTTATCTCCTCACGACTGATTCCAACACCTACATGCCGTTCACAAACCAGGGCATGGCGGGGCAATCCTTTTTTTTCAAGAATTTTTCTTCCCAGAAGACCATGCACTACATAGGGGTTTGTACCATGACAGCCAATCTCTTCTGCATTGGTTTGAAATATAGCGATATCATGAAGCATGGCAGCTTGTTGAATAAATTCAAGATCCGGGTTTAACCAGGGGACTTTCTTTGCAATTTCCAATGCTTTTTCCGTCACCTGTTTGCTGTGCTCTACCAGAATAGAGTAAATTTCGGAATTTGGATTGTAAAATTCATGTATCAAATCAAAGGGGTCCATTTACCTTGTTTCCAGACAGAAGCACGCCGTTAATAAATGGATCGATATCTCCATCAAGAACCTGATTGATATTTCCGACTTCAAGTTTGATCCGGTGGTCTTTAACCATCTGATAAGGATGAAGTACATAGGATCGTATCTGGCTTCCCCAGGCATTATCATCTTTGCTGTCATGCATCTCCTGAAGTTTTTCATCCTGCTTTTGCTTTTCGTGCTGATAAAGTTTTGCCTTGAGAACCTTCATGGCAAGTTCTTTATTCTGGTGCTGTGATCTTTCCTGCTGGCTCTGAACGACGATTCCGGTTGGCAGATGACTGATGCGAACGGCACTGCTGGTTTTGTTGACATGCTGTCCACCAGCACCGCTGGCTCTGTACACATCAATACGGAGATCTTTCTCATCAATCTCGATAATGATCTCCTGGTTGAGTTCCGGATAAACAAAGACCGATGAAAAGGAGGTATGCCGTTTTCCATTTGCATTGAATGGTGATATCCTCACCAGCCGGTGAACACCGGATTCCATTTTTAAATAGCCATAGGCATAATCGCCGGAAGCAGTGAAGGTTACACTTTTGATTCCAGCCTCATCCCCAGGCTGAAAATCGATGACACTCAGTTTAAATTTTTTCTGATCAATCCATCGTGAATACATACGAAAGAGCATTCCAGCCCAATCCTGAGAGTCTGTACCACCAGCGCCGGCATTGATGGAAATAATCGCATTGCTGTTATCATTTTCTCCATTGAGCATCATGCTCAATAAGAACTGATCCAACTGTTGTTCAACTCGCTTTAGCTCATCGGCAACCTCTTGTTCTACTGCCGAATCGGATTCTTCAGAAGCAAGTTGCATCATAAGCGCGTTGTCTTCAAGATCGGATGCAAGTTTTTTCCACAAATCCACCTTGCCGGCGATTTGAGCGCGTTCTTTTAATATCGCTTTTGTTTGTTCCGGATGATCCCAAAAATCCTTTTTTGATGTGGCCGCCTCAATCTCTTTTAGCCGTTTGTCTTTTTCTTCAAGGTCAAAGACAACCTCTTAACTGTTCGAGTTTTTTGTTGAGTTCATCCAATTTGTTTTTCAATTCTGAAGACATGATAACCTCCTTGATGGTGTGGGGTTTAATTCAATTGTTTTGGGTTGCATTTTTGATGTTGCATAAAACAATAAGCCAAAAAAGTAAGAACAAAAATCAAACAAATTTTTGCAAAAAGATCTCCTACTTTCATATAGATTGTTTTAGTTTTCATAAGAGGAAGGGTATCTGTTCTGGCTGAATCGACAGAAAGAGAGGTGGCGGCCATAATTCTTCCTGTAGGATCAATGAATCCGCTGATACCGGTATTCGCTGCTCTGGCTAAAGCTCTTTTATTTTCAACTGCCCGGAATACAGTCATTGAAAAGTGTTGAAACGGTCCACTGCTCGTACCAAACCAGGCATCATTGGTAATATTGATAAAAAAGTCTGCCTGATTGGAAGCCATTGCCCTGGCAAGATCCGGAAAAATAATTTCAAAGCAGATTTGAACACCGATCTGATGTTGATTCCAAAGGATCGTGCTGCCTTTTGTTCCGGATTTGAAATCTCCAACATGTGCGACCAATTTACCAATAAAAGGAAACCATTCTTTTAGCGGAACATATTCGCCATAGGGAACAAGGTGAACCTTATTATAGCTGCCGATCTGCTTTCCATCGGGATTTAACAAATAGGCTGTATTATAATAGTTTACCATTTCTCCATCCCTCTGATAGCTGGGGCTTCCAAACAGCAAAGATATATTTGCTTCTTTCACTGCTTCCTGAATCAGTCTTTTTAAATATGGACTGCCATAAGGACTTGAAAAGTAAAAAGGGGTTGCAGTTTCCGGCCAGATAATCAGGGATGGTGAATCCGACAGTGTAGAAAAGGAAAGCTCCAGATATTTCAGGATTGTGGCTTTTTGATACTCAGGACTCCATTTTATCGATTGGTCAATATTGCCTTGTATGACGCTGATATTGATTTTATCCGCGGTTTCCATTTTCTGTTCAGTTGATTGTATACGGAATTTTCCATAGATCAGAACCATGATCATTATCAAAGCAGCCACAGTCAGTGAACCCCAGGCGGTTTTTTTTAAAACGCTGACCCCTTGCCATTTTTGTTTGCCTGCGTACAGCAGTGAAATGTACAGACTTCCATTTACCAGAGCTATCAGGAAAGATATTCCATATACTCCTGTTATATCAGATAATTGAATCAGGTTCAACCTTTCAAACTGGGAATATCCGGTTAACTCCCAGGGAAAGCCTGAGAATAGAAGGGATCGAATGAATTCCAGGGAGACGATAACCATTGGGAACCATATGGCAATACTGAATGGATTTTTACAGAATTTTGTTAAAAAGGAGGTGAATACAGCATAATAAAGCCCCAAGTAAATGGATAGAAGAAGGATAAGGAGGCTTCCTGTCCAGACAGGAAGATTGCCGTAAGTATGCATGGTCGGCACTAACCAGTACAACAGGGTAAGATAATGTGTAACACCCGCTGCAAGACCGACATAAAATGCATTTTTTACAGAAAGGGTTTTAATTGAATATAATAGTGGAATAAAGGCAAACCACGCAACCCAATCCAAATTGATTTTTGGAAAAGTACTGGTTAACAGTAATCCGCTTATAATAGCAAGCAGATATTCTTTTTTGTACTCATGCAGTTTTTGTGGTATTATCGTCATCACTGTTGATACTGTGGGTATATTCTACTCTTTGTAATCTTATAAGACTTCAGAGCCAATTTCAAAAGTCTGTTGTTGTCGTTCCGGCGAAAGCCGGACACGAAGTAAAGCGTAACACTATCCAGTATTTTCAGTTCTTTTCCGGACATCGGCTTTCGCCGGTTTGACGCTTTTCAATCGTTTTGAAATTGACTCTTCAATGTATTAGCATTTCAAGGAATCCTGTCAACGAATATTATGAGCAGCAGAAATATTGAAGAAATCAATGAAAGCGGCATAATCAATTTGAGATTTCATTTTAGGTATGATATACAAAGATAAGTCGCGCAACAGAATTCAAACTCATATCGATTACGATTCATCCTGAAAAACTCATTTGAAAAATCACCGATAACTTTTTCAGATTATATGAGCAAAAGCATGCATCGAGAATACAGGTGCGTATGTGGATGATAACAAACTCTTGATAAAGAGATAAATGCATCAACCAAGGACAGACGTCAGACAGGAGTATTAAAAATGAGTAAAGTCAGCAAAAGTGGAGAACGGGTTGTTGTGAAACCAGGAAAGGATGTTGTCGCATCCATGGCCAATGAATTCAGGTCTCAACTCCATGGGATTGTTCAGGAATCACCCAATGAGCTTGTGATTGATCTTGATGGCGTAGAAATGGTCGATTCGGTTGGTATCGGTGTCATTATTGCAACGCATAACTCTTTGAATAAGACAGGCGGGTCTTTACGCGTAACAAACGTAGCTTCGGATATATTTACTTTATTCAGCACAATGAGGCTGGACCATCATTTTATTATTGAAAAAATGAGTGATGTGAGATGATCTGGTCGGGGCGAGAGGATTTGAACCTCCGACTCCCTGCTCCCAAAGCAGGTGCGCTACCAGACTGCGCCACGCCCCGATAGATTTGGAGTTACTAACATGCTTTTTCAACTAGCGCAACCCTGTCACGAGTATTTCAGTAATTTTTTAGGATCATGAAGATGTCAGGATTGAATCTTATTGAGGGATATGGTTTTCCGCTTTCATAAAAAAATCATCAATACCAGTGGTAATTTCTTTAGCAAGTTCAGCTAAATAATCATTATTTTGCAACTTTTTTTCTTCAATTGGATTCGAGAGATAACCAATCTCAATCATCACTGCCGGCATGTTGGCTCCGGTAAGAACACGCAAAGGGGAACTCAGCAAACGATTTTTGGATAACTGTCTGTTTTGGGAAAACCTTTTTTGAATACATTTTCCGAGTTCAATGCTTTTTGTTATTTGATTTTTATGAGTTTCATTCCACAGGATATTCATATAGCCGTCATTCTTATTTTTCAGTGACGGGGGCTGTGAAAATGTATTCAGATTTGAGGTGTTGTCTAGATAAGATATCGTGATTCCACTGGTTCGAAAATCATAGTTTCCTCCCGCATGAATGGAGACAAACAGGGCTGCTTTGTTGTAATTGGCAAAAGATGTTCTTTCGGTGATATTCAAATAATAATCACCGGTTCTGGTTAAGATGGGTTGATATCGAGGTTTTAAATTTTCAACAATCCGATTGGCCAGCGCAAGTGTAATATTTTTTTCAATTGTACCGTCTGTACCTCTGGCTCCAAGATCATGCCCGCCATGACCGGGATTGACGACAATGATTGTTTTGGGCTGGTTTTCACAAATGCTGGGTGCCGGGAGCATGAAAATGCAACCGGTAAATAATATCAGCATAAACCGTAACACGGATGACGGCAATTTTTTATGTTTTTTATTTTTTGATTCAAGCACTTATTATCACCCATCAATTTAACTTGACACCCAAATGGATTGATATTATCTTAACTATCTTTTGTATTTAATTCATTTTTTTCAACAAAATGTCAAGAAGTCAAAATAGAGGGTAATGAAATATACGGAAAAAACAGTGAGTATGTTTGCTCGTTTATATTCAATTATTATAAGAAATTAGAGTATTGCGAGAGTGGCGGAATTGGTAGACGCACTGGACTTAGGATCCAGCTCTGGTGACAGAGTGGGAGTTCGAGTCTCCCCTCTCGCACCAGAAAATATATGGAGCGCCTGGAGCAAAGCCCCCATGCGTTTTATCAAGCAGAAAGGATTGTCATGCAAGTAACTGTAGAAGATAAAAGCTCAGTAAAAAAAATACTTCATATTGAGGTACCGGAAGCGGATGTTGTTAATGAGCTGGATGCCGCTTACAAGCAATTAAAAAAGACAGCAAAAGTCAAAGGATTTCGGCCAGGGAAAACCCCTCGCCCGGTTCTTGAGCGAATGTTCAAGAAGGATGTTCAGAGCGATGTAACGGCAAGATTGATTCAGGATTCACTATTTAAAGCAATAAAAGAAAAAGACCTTGCCCTGGTTGGAAGACCACAGGTTGATCCACCTGAACTTATGGACTCCGGACCCTACGCGTTCGATGCCGCTGTTGAAGTCAAACCAAGGTTGGATGATATTGATTACAAAGGTTTATGTTTAACAAAAACCATGTATAAGGCAGGTGAGAAAGAGACCGGCGCTCAAATCGAAATGTTTCGTAAAAATTTAGCTCAATTAAAGCCAATTGCAGATAAGCGGCCTGCACAGCAGGGGGATTTTGTTATCATTGATTATGAGGGGCTGAAGGATGGTGTGCCGTTTGATGAGACAAAGAAGACGGAAAATTTTACAATGAAACTCGGTGGAAGTGCGATATCAAAAGAATTTGATCTTGAAATTATCGGGATGAATCCGGAAGAAACAAAAGAGTTTACCATACAATTCCCGGAAAATGCCACCAACAGAAAACTTGCAAATCTTACAATTGAATTCAGGATCAAATTAAAGGAAATCAAGGAAGAAGTGTTGCCTGAAGCAGATGATGAACTTGCAAAAAAATTGGGTAATTTTCAAACGCTTGATGAATTAAAGGAAAAAATAATCGATAATGTTCAACAGGGATATAACAAACGGATCGAACAGGAAATGAATGAACAGATTTTTACTACATTGATTTCAAAGCAGGAATTCGAGGTTCCGGATGTTATGGTTGAATATGAGATCGGTTCAATCATTGATGAAATGGAAAGGGTTTTCGCCTATCAGAATATGTCGCTGGAACAGTTGGGCAATCAAAAGAGATGCTTGCTGAAAAGTATCGGGATACGGCCATTAAACAGGTGAAACGGCACATCATATTGGGCAAATTGATTGAACAGGAAGCGCTGAAAATTTCGGATGAGGAGCTGGAAGAAGGGTATCAGAGTATGTCGATCTCCGTAAGTCAGCCTGTTGAGGAAATACGAAATTATTATAAAGGAAATCAGGAAAATCTGGATTTTTTTAAACATACGCTGCTTGAAAAAAAAGCAATCAGGCTTATCATTGAAAATAGCAAGGTAGAGGAAAAAGATCCGGAAAAAACAGAGGCTGTTGAATCTATATAAAGCCTGTTTATAAAAAGTATATGATAATCGAGTAAATTAAGGAGGAAAACTGGTGCCACTGATACCCATGGTAATTGAGCAAAGCAGTAGAGGAGAGCGCGCTTATGATATATATTCACGGCTCCTCAAGGATCGGATTATTTTTATCGGTACTGCAATTAATGATGAAGTTGCAAATTTGCTGGTGGCCCAGCTTCTGTTCCTTGAGTCAGAAGACCCGGACAAGGATATAAATTTTTATATCAATTCTCCAGGAGGTGTGGTTACCGCAGGTATGGCGATCTATGATACCATGCAATACATTAAACCGGATATTGCAACCGTATGTATTGGTCAGGCAGCCAGCATGGGAGCGGTGCTTCTTGCTGCAGGTGCAAAAGGGAAGCGCTATTCTCTGCCGAATTCCCGTATTATGGTACACCAGCCCATGGGAGGTGCACAGGGGCAAGCATCGGATATCGCTATTCAGGCAAAGGAAATCCTTCGTATGAAGGACACCATTAACGAAATACTGGCACGGCATACCGGGCAGGATCTGGAAAGAATCCGGTTGGATACGGATCGTGATTTTTTCATGGCCGGAGATGAAGCAAAAGAGTATGGATTAATTGATCATGTCATCAGCAGCAGGGATGACCTTGATAAGCTTGATAAGTTGGAGGATAAAACATGACGACAAAACAAGGGGATGGAAACGATAACCTCTTTTGTTCATTCTGCGGAAAGAATCAGAAGGAAGTCAAAAAACTGATTGCTGGACCGGCCGTATATATTTGCGACGAGTGTATCCAGCTTTGCAGCGAAATTATTGAAGAAGAGAGTGAAAAGTCGGTTGACGGAGCCGGGGATCTTCTTGTACCCAAAGCGATTAAGGCAATGCTCGATGACTATGTGATCGAGCAAAATGATGCCAAAAAGGTGCTTGCGGTTGCCGTATACAATCATTACAAACGGCTTGAATCTTCTGTAACCACCGGAGATGTTGAGATCCAGAAAAGCAACATTTTATTGATCGGCCCGACTGGTAGTGGAAAAACGCTTCTGGCTCAGACACTTGCAAGATTTTTAAATGTTCCGTTTACGATTGCGGACGCCACCACCTTGACCGAAGCCGGCTATGTTGGCGAGGATGTTGAAAATATTATTCTTTCTTTGCTTCAGAACGCGGATTATGATGTTGAAAAAGCGCAACGAGGGATTGTTTATATTGATGAAATTGACAAAATTGCACAACGGTCTGACAACCCATCCATAACGCGTGATGTTTCCGGTGAGGGAGTTCAGCAGGCATTGTTGAAAATTATAGAAGGAACAACAGCGAGTGTACCGCCCAAAGGCGGACGGAAACATCCACAGCAGGATTTTGTAAAAGTGGATACAACCAATATCCTTTTCATTTGCGGAGGAACTTTTACCGGACTTGATAAAATAATTCAAAGACGGTTGGGTCAGAAAGCAATGGGGTTCAGCGCCAAGATCGCAAAAAAAGAGGAAAAAAATATTGGTGATACCCTGAGGGAAATAGCAACTGAGGATCTGATAAGATTCGGTCTGATACCGGAATTTCTGGGGCGTCTGCCCATCATCTCAACACTGGATGAACTCAATGAATCTTCATTGATAAAAATTCTGACAGAGCCGAAAAACGCGCTTGTCAAACAATTCGTTAAACTGTTTGAGGTTGAAGGCGTTAATTTGCGGTTCACAGACAGTGCACTTTCTGCCATTGCAAAAGAAGCGATGAAACGAAAGTCAGGTGCAAGGGGATTACGTTCCATTCTGGAAAGCTGCATGCTCAATATTATGTACGAGATCCCATCGATGGAAAATGTCAAGGAATGTATGATTGGGGAAGAGGTTGTTTTGCACAAGGAAGACCCCATCTTACTTTATGAACAGACCAAAAAACAGGCTTAGTGAATACCCTCAAAATTCATAACCATGATTAATATTCCAAAATTTTTTAAACAGGATGAATACGATTCATCCAAGAACATTATCTTACCGCTTTTGCCGCTAAGAGATATTGTTGTTTTCCCGCACATGGTAGCCCCCCTGTTTGTTGGAAGAACAAAATCTGTTAATGCTCTTACAGATGCAATGAATAAAGATAAGAGTATATTCCTTTCAACTCAAATTAAAGCCGGAATAGATGATCCAAAAGAAAAGGATATAAGCAAAATCGGAACGATCGGAAGTGTTTTGCAGCTTCTCAGACTTCCGGATGGAACCGTTAAGGCACTTGTTGAGGGGAAAACAAGAGCAAGGGTTGTGAATTTTATCAAGGGAGAGGATTTCTTCCAGGTTGAACTGGCTTCGGTGATCGAAAAAGAACTCGCTGAGGCAGAGGGTGAGGCTCTGAAACGATCTCTTGTGGATAGTTTCGGGGAATATGCCAAACTAAATAAAAACATATCTAAAGATATTGTTAATAACGTATCTACAATCATCGATCCTTCACAAATGGCGGATACGATTGCTTCCCATATTTCGTTTAAAATAATGGATAAACAGCGTTTGCTGGAGATTGAATCCCTGGGCGAACGGTTTTCTTTCCTGATTGGCCTGATTAAAGCTGAATCTGAAATTTTTAACATGGAGCAGAGAATTAAAGGCAGGGTGAAAACGCAGATGGAAAAAACTCAGAAAAATTACTATCTGAGTGAGCAGATGCGTGCCATAAAAAAGGAAATGGGGGCTGATGATTCCGGAGCAGATGAAATTGCGGAGATTGAAAAACGGATCAAGCGGAAACGCATGTCGCGTGAAGCTGCCAAAAAAGCAAGACAGGAACTCAAAAAGCTTAAACTGATGACACCCATGTCAGCAGAAGCAACCGTTGTCAGAAATTATATTGATTGGATGGTCTCGTTGCCCTGGTTTGATCGGAGTCGTATCAATCACGATCTTGAAAAAGCGGAGACCATACTGAACGAAGATCATTATGGGCTTGAAAAGCCAAAAGAAAGAATTCTTGAATATCTTGCAGTCCAGTCGCTTGTGAAAAAAGTCAGGGGCCCCATTCTCTGTCTTGTTGGTCCTCCAGGCGTTGGTAAAACATCCCTTGCGAAATCTGTTGCCCGTGCAACAGGGAGAGAGTTTGTCAGGCTGTCATTAGGCGGGGTAAGAGATGAAGCGGAAATACGGGGGCATCGAAGAACCTATATTGGAGCTTTACCGGGAAAGATCATACAATCTTTGAAAAAGGTTGGTGTAAACAACCCGGTATTCTGCCTGGATGAGGTGGATAAAATGAGCATGGATTTCAGGGGAGATCCTTCTGCAGCTCTTCTGGAAGTCCTTGATCCGGAGCAAAACAACAGTTTCAATGATCATTATCTTGATCTGGATTATGATCTTTCCGATATTTTATTTATCACAACGGCAAACACCCTTCCGGATATTCCCCTTCCACTCCAGGATCGTATGGAGATTATCCGGATACCAGGTTATCCGGAGTTTGAAAAATATAACATTGCAAAAGATTTTCTGGTGCCTAAACAGATCCGGTTAAATGGATTGGCTGATTCAAATGTTACTTTTTCAAAAGGGGCGATTTACACGATTATTGAACAATATACGCGTGAAGCAGGTGTGCGTAATTTGGAACGGGAAATTTCTGCTGTTTGCCGGAAAGTGGCCCGGGAGGTTGTTTTAAAAAAAGAGTGTGATAACGGGATCAAAATTACATCAAAAATCGTCCAAAAATACCTTGGACCATATAAATTCAAACATGGTCAGGTAGAGGAAAAAGATCAGATTGGTCTTGTTACGGGTCTTGCATGGACATCGGTCGGAGGGGAGTTGCTTTGTGTGGAAACCGTCATCATGCCCGGAAAAGGGGAGCTGATTATCACCGGGAAGCTTGGTGATGTCATGAAAGAATCCGCCAGAGCGGCTGTCAGTTATGTCCGGTCTCGCTCTGAACGACTTGGGATTGATACGGAATTTTATAAGAATGTTGATATCCATATTCATGTTCCAGAGGGTGCAATACCAAAAGATGGCCCATCTGCTGGAATTACCATGTGTACATCCATTGTCTCGGCACTCACAAGGAGACCGGTATCCCGAAGTATCGCAATGACGGGTGAAATTACACTTCGAGGACGGATTTTACCCATTGGAGGCCTCAAAGAGAAAATACTTGCTGCACATCGGGGTGAGATCAAGAAAGTTCTGATTCCCAAGGAGAATGAAAAAGATCTAAAAGATATTCCGAGTATGATCAGTAAAGAAATTGAAATCATGGCTGTTGAAGAAATGGATGAGGTACTGGCAGAATCCTTGATACTGAAAGAAGGAGACACCTTGTTCAATGGCAACAAACATCCATTTCAACCAGATCAGGAAATAAAAAAATAAACAAGTTTTTTGCTTGACATCAAAATGTAAAGTTGATAGCTATTGCATTCGTTTTTAAGGCAAATAAACGCTTTTAAATGGTCAACAAATAAGGGCGGGTAGCTCAGTTGGGAGAGCATCGGCCTTACAAGCCGAGGGTCACAGGTTCAAGCCCTGTTCCGCCTACCATATTGAGGTTGACCCATAGAAGTGAAAAGAAATTCCCAAGATATGGGGGTGTAGTTCAGTTTGGTTAGAACGCCGGCCTGTCACGCCGGAGGTCGCGGGTTCGAGTCCCGTCGCTCCCGCCATTTTTAATTGAAAGTCCAGTTGGTTACTAAACCGGCTGGACTTTTGTTTTTACCAGCCATCCAATTGACGGCTTTTTTGACGGCTTTTCCATTTTCATACACCAGATTGGCCGTTGCCAAGCATTTTATCAAATGCTAAAATTTCCGCCTTTATGGACGAAACTGGCAGGCTTTCTAATGTCTCGCGTACATCTTCCAAACCCAACCTTCGCAAGTACAATTCCGTGGTCCTGGGACTTTTATGCCGCAAAATAGGCTGAATATCCCTTACACCGTACCCCAACCTGTGAAGTATTGAAGACGACAAATGCCTGATGGCATGAAAGCCAAAAGGCTCTACACCCGCCTTTTTACAAATCCGCCGCATGAATTTCTGGTTACTGATAAATGGGTGTCCATAGTTTTCTTTTTGACCAGGGTGTTCATTCAGGCACAGAAACACATGGGCTTGGTCTTTGAGTGGCCTATGTTCCCACCACCACCGTAAGGATTTTCGCAACTCCTTTGTCATTGGCAACAAATCCCATTCTAAAGACCCATCCTTGCGTTTGCGGGTCCACAGTCGAATTTGATTATTGGTGAAGTCAACATCCTTCCAGGTCAATCGGAAAATTTCGCCTCGACGAGCAGCCAAGTGTAGAAATGTCAACAACATGACCTTGTCTTGGTCTTCGGCAACAGCGTAAATTTTCCAAAAATCCTCTTCCGGTGGCACATAACGAGGATGTCGTATTTCAGACATCCTGTCTACCAGGCACGGATTTGGTCCTGGTAACATCGGATTGAGGTATTTCATGCCCCAGTTCCAGGCGGCAACAAGGTTTTTACGGTCCTTGTTGGCGGCATTACCGGTTCTTTCCTCCTTTTGTTTGACAACGTATTTTAACACGTCGCCTGGTTTCAATTTGGCGATCGGCATAGCGGGGTCAATGACTTTGAAGAATCTTTTGAACATTGAAACCTTTTCCTTGTAGGTCTTTGTTGAAAACCGAGCGTTGGTAACATCCAGGTAATTCTGTGCCCAATCATTCAAACAGACCGTGGCGGTCTTGCTGTTCCAATCTTCGAAGGGTTTTCGCCTCATCTCGGCTTCCCAGTTTTTGGCTTCCTTCTTCGTCAAAAACACCTTTTCCAATCTCTGACCTTCCTTCCTCACTTGAGCAATCCATTTCTTTCCTCTTGGATATGGCATTGATAATCTCCTTTCCAAAGAATCTGTAATGGCGGCCCAAGCGTATTCCACCTAATTGATGATAATACTTCCGCACTGTTTTAATATCAAGGCCAAGATACTGGGCCACCTCTTTGGCATTCAAAGCCTTTCCTAACTGTTTTTCCAAACAATCCATATTTCATATGTACCTCCGTTTCTGCTATGGCAGGCCCTGTGCTGGTTGGTTCCAGAAGACGGCTCTATTGCTGTCTATAGCGTGCCCAGTCGCTTTTTGGCGACCTTGTGAAGCCGGAATGTTGTTCCGACTTCTGTTCAGGTCCGAGGTGGTATGGACCTGATAGTTTTAAGAGATTTCGCTCAAATAATGGCATAATGCCTGTCCCGGT
>CAMBQS010000059.1 GCA_945870015.1 Desulfocicer vacuolatum DSM 3385 | reverse complement strand
AGGATCGGTTTGTGGCGTCTCTCTGAGTGATTTTGAAACCAATGAATCAGTTGAAGTACAAACCGGAACCGTCATCAATGCCACTGGATCCTGGGCGGAAAAACTTCATCCATCACCCAAAGAAGGACTTCATCTCAGACCGCTGCGTGGAAGCCATATCATGCTGGCCGCAGATGCCTTGCCCCTGACCAAAGCCATCAGTTTCATACACCCGGAAGACAATCGTCCGATTTTTGCAACTCCATGGGAGGGTAGTATTCTGGTCGGAACTACGGATATGGATCACGGTCCGGATCTGTCTCATGAACCTCATATCAGCGATGAGGAATTCTCCTATCTTCTGGAAGGTCTGAATGTTCATTTTCCTTCTCTTGTCATATCCGGGAAACAATGTCTCTCCACCCTGGCCGGAGTCAGGCCGGTTTTAAGCGAAGGCAAACTTTCACCTTCCAAAGAGTCCAGGGAAAGTGTTGTCTGGACAGATAAGGGACTGGTTACCGTGACCGGAGGAAAACTGACGACTTTTCGTAAAATGGCCTTTGATACCTTGAAAGCGGCCAAACCGTTTCTTCCATCATCCATAAAAATGATTCGCTCCCAGGCGGTTTTCACCAAGGTTCCGGTGAATCTTTCCGAGCAGGATGGAATCTCCAAAGAAATCTGGCGGCGGCTCTATGGCCGGTATGGACTATCTGCAACCGACGTGGTGAAGGATTCGGATTCAGGGGATCTGGATAAAATTCCAGGCACCCATACCATTTGGGCGGAAATCAGATTTACTGCAAAGCATGAAAAAATCCGGCATCTTTCCGATCTTCTGCTCCGGCGTGTCCGAATCGGGATTTTGACGAAGGATGGTGGAAAGGAGTATCTGGATCGTATTCAGAAGCTTTGTCAGCCGGTACTTTCCTGGGATGACCGGAAATGGAGTGATGAAAAAACCGCATATGAAACATTGTGGAAATCAGCCCATGGGATTCCAGTGCGATAAAAAGTATTCAGACCATGCAACGATCAATTCTTGAGGGGGGGTTAATCATGGAAAAAGTTCTTCTGTCAATTGACTGCGGTACACAGAGTCTGAGGGCCTTGATGTTTACGGATGGTGGTGACCTTCTGGATAAAGAGCAGATCAAATATGACCCATATTTCAGCAAGCAGCCAGGATGGGCGGAACAGGATCCGGAAATTTTCTGGAGGAGTGTGTGTGAGGCCTGTTCTATCCTGAAAAAAAGAAGCCCGGCGTTTTTTCAGAAAATTGCAGGGGTTGGCGTGACCACCCAGAGAGCCAGCATGATCAATGTGGATCGGGCAGGAAACGTATTGAGACCGGTCATCATCTGGCTGGATCAACGAAAGGCAAAGCCGGTATATATTCCAAACCCCGTGGTTCGGCTGGGTCTGAAAATTGTCGGGATGGATGAACCGATTGCAAAAACCCAGACAGACGGAAAATGCAACTGGATCATGCAGCAGCAGCCGGAAATATGGAAGAAAACGCATAAGTATCTTCAGGTTTCCGGATTCCTGAATCATCGCCTTTCCGGTGAGTTCAAGGATTCCGTCGCTTCCCAGATCGGTCATATTCCCTTTAATTATAAAAAGATGCAATGGGCAAAACCCGGTGATCTTCCAAGCCGTTTATTTCCTGTCCCCATGGAGAAACTGCCGGAACTGGTGACTCCGGGTCATAAAATCGGCAGCATTACACCCAAAGCAGCTTCTGAAACCGGGATTTTAGAAGGAATACCTGTGATTGCCTGCGGATCGGATAAAGGGTGTGAAACCATTGGAATGGGGGTTCTGAATCAGAAAATGGCCAGTCTGAGTTTCGGGACCACGGCAACGGTTCAGACAACAACCCGGAAATACTTTGAACCTCTTGCATTCCTTCCGCCTTATCCAGCTCCCATTCCAGGCCATTACAATCCAGAGGTTGAGATCCTGAGAGGGTATTGGATGATTACATGGTTCAAGAACGAGTTCGCACATAAAGAAGTGGCTCTGGCGGAAGAGAAGGGTGTTTCTCCGGAAGAGATGCTCAATCACCTGCTGGATGAAGTGCCGGCTGGTTCCATGGGATTGATGGTGCAGCCCTATTGGAGTCCGGGCCTTAAAGAACCGGTAGCCAAAGGCGCAATGATCGGATTCGGTGATGTTCATACCAGAGCCCATGTATATCGTGCCGTTATCGAGGGGCTGGCTTTCGGCCTGCTGGAGGGCCTTGAGAAAATGGAAAAAGCCGGAAAAACCAGGGTGGAGAAATTGGCGGTTTCCGGTGGGGCTTCTCAAAGCGATTCCATCTGCCAGATTTCAGCCAATATTTTCAATCTGCCGCTGGTCAGGGGAAAAACCTCGGAAACATCCGGACTGGGTGCTGCTATCGTCACGTCCGTTGGTATTGGAATTTATCCAACGATTCCGGATGCGATTCAGAAGATGGTCTCCTATGCCAAAGTTTTTAAACCGGAACCGGATTATGTGGATATTTACCGGAATCTCTATGAACGAGTTTACAAGAAGATTTATCATGCACTTGAACCCATATACCATGAGATCCGGGAAATTACCGGTTATCCGGAAAAAGAAACTTATTGAGAGGGTCATTATCATGAACAAAAATAAAAATTTCACACCGGACTGGACGGACAAACCTCCCAAACCCGGAACCGCTAGATCCATATTCAAATGGGGTGCGCCGGATGGTTTCAAGCATCCGAATCATCGGCTGTACGAAGCCATAAAAGAGCGGTTCGATATGAAGGATGATGATTTCCGGAAAAAAATAGATGAGGGGAATGAACCGGTTTCCTGTTCAACCGGAACAAGGCTGGAAACAAGACAGATCGAACGGTTCAAGGAGATTGCCGGGCCGGATAATGTTTCCGTAAGCGACTATGACCGTGTGCGATACTCGACCGGCAAGACCATGGAAGAAACCTTGAAGCTCAGACAAGGGGCAGGGGTTGCGGTGAATGATCTTGTCGTTCATCCGAGAAGCAAGGAAGACATACAGAGGATTGTTGCATTCTGTAATCAGGAGAGGATTCCGGTTCATGTATATGGCGGCGGCAGTTCTGTGACAAAAGGACTTCAGTGCATCAAGGGCGGCATCACGCTGGTCATGAGCACGCATATGAACCGTGTTTTATCATTCAATGAAACCAACCAGACGATTACTGTTGAATCCGGAATCATGGGGCCGGCGTATGAGTCGATTTTGAACCATGCTCCGGAAAAGCTGAGTGCGGAATATCGATACACCGGCGGGCATTTTCCACAATCTTTTGAGTATTCTTCTGTCGGAGGATGGATTGTCACCCTGGGTTCCGGGCAGGCCTCTTCCTATTATGGCGATATGTATGATATTGTACTGAGTCAGGAATACATTACCCCGACCGGAGATTTCCGGACTTTGGATTATCCGGGCACGGCAACCGGCCCCAAAGTAAATGACATGATGAAAGGGAATGAAGGCTCCTTCGGGGTACTGGTCAATGCAACACTGAAAATTTTTAAATACAGACCGGAAAACCGGCGCCGGTTTGCATTTATTTTTCCGACCTGGGAATCGGCTGTCGATGCCTCGCGTGAAATTATTCAGGGTGAATTCGGCCGGCCTGCGGTGTTCCGGATTTCCGATCCGGAAGAGACGGATCTGGCATTGAAAATGTATGGCGTCGAAGGAACACCCATCAGCCGGCTGATTTCCTACAAAGGGTATCGGCCCATGAGACGGTGCCTGTGTATCGGAACAGCCGAAGGTGAAAAAAATTTTACGAAAAATGTGAAAAAACAGATTAAAAAGATATGCCGGAAGCACGGAGCCATGTATCTTACCGGTTATCCGGTTAAAAACTGGGAACACGGCCGGTATGTTGACCCCTATATCCGGGAAGATCTGAACGATTTCGGGATTATCACAGACACACTGGAAACCGGTGTAACCTGGGATAACCTTCACCGGCTTCATCAGGGTGTCCGGGAATACATTAAAAAAAGACCCCGGACAGTTTGCATGACACACGCCTCCCATTTTTACCCTCAGGGCACGAATCTCTATTTTATTTTCATTGCCCGGATGAACAATATTGATGAATATCTGGAGTTCCAGGAGGGGATCATTGACCGGATTGAAAAAAACGGCGGTTCGCTGAGTCACCATCATGGGGTGGGGAAAATGATCGGCCCATGGATGGAACGGCATATCGGGAAAAAGCAGATGGACATCCTGAAAGCACTGAAAAACCACTTTGATCCAAACAACATCATGAATCCGGGAGGCACACTGGGAATCGATATTGAAATCAGATAGGGGTTGCCTGCTGAAAATATCCCATGGATCTGGAGATTTCCACTGCGGTTTCTTTCATCTGCTGTGAAATGGTATCGAGTTCCTGGTTTGAGAAAAAATGAAATCCACCGGATACACTGATGGCAGCATAGGGTTTGCCATTCTGATTGAAAATAGGCGCACTGATGCAGAAAAGGCCGGGGAGATATTCTTCGCGGTCTTCGGCATATCCACTGATTCTTGCTTTTTCAAGCTCCTTTTTCAATTGTTTAATGGTCGTGATCGTATTCGGTGTATAGGGTGTCAAGGAGGTCTGTTTTAAATATTGCTCTATTTTTTTGGAAGGCATCTTTGACAGAATGGCCTTCCCTGATGCAGAACAATAGGCAGGCACCCTTGGCCCGAGTTGCTGATAATTGATTGTCTGTGAGCCCGGAAACACATTAAAAGTGACAAGGATTTCATCTCTGTCCCATATTGCAATCCGGATCATGTAGTTTGTCGTATCCGCCAACCTTCGCGCAGGTCCTGCTCCCACCTGATTGATTTTGAGCGTACCGGATAATATGGTTCCGATTTCATGAATTTTAAGTCCCAGAGAATACTTTCTCGTCTCCGGGTCCTGATACAGGAACCCACGATTTGCAAGGGTTTGAACCAGACCGTGCACCGTCGGCTTTGTCAGACCAAGGAGATTGCTGATGTCGGTTATCCCGAGCCTCGGTTTCGTGTTTGTGAACAGGAATAGAATATCCAGCGCCCGGTTAACGGATTGTATGGTCATAATTTCATATTTCTGATTTTTATAAATGAAAAAGAATTGATGATCAGATAGTATGATGAAAAAATAGTGTCAAGTGGAAAATATCCGAATCTGTATTTCACAATCGGTTATATCCTGATATTTTGTGATTTTTTTTTTGCCATTTTATTGAAATCATGCCGTTGACCGCATACCTGCATTCCGTGAAATAGAATTGCCATGATCCGAAAAATTGTGTAAAGGGAATGATATCGGAAAAAATATAATCATTCCCGACAAGGCTTTCCAATGAAAGGAAAAGGACAGATCAGCATGGAGGATGTTTCTTTTTTGGAGGACAATGTATCGGTCGTTGAAAACTATTTTGAGGTCTCGGATGGCGTCCAACTGAAAGTCTTTGATTTTATTCCACCAGGATATACACAGCAGACGCCGGTAATTGTATTTGTTGCCGGATGGATTTCGCTGCTGCAGGGATGGAAAAGCGTTCTGAAAGTGATTACCAAAGAATACAGAACACTTTATATTGAAACAAGAGAAAAAAAGAGTGCTCAATTGCCTTCCGGAAAAACCATCCATTTTTCGATTGATCGTATGAGTCTGGATGTTGAAGAAATCCTGGCCGGAACAATATCGGATCAGCAGCATTTTTATTTTCTGGGTAGTTCTCTTGGATCAACCATCATTCTTCATTATTTAAGCATGACCCGGAAACATCCAAAGGAGTCTTTTCTCATTTCTCCGATTTCTGAGTTTCCCTTTCCAATGTGGTTATTGTTTGTCATTAATTTTATTCCAGCCGGCTTTTACGCAGTAATCAAGCCTGTATTAAAGTGGTATTTAAAATATTTTCATCTGGATCGGAAGAATGAACCGGAACAGGTTAAAAAATATGAAGGAACCATTGAAGCAGCCGAACCAGGCAGGCTGAAAGCAAATGCATATGCCATAAAAGATTACAATCTATGGAACAGGCTTGAAAAGATTCATACCTCTGTGATCCTGATCGGGGCGGAAACAGACAAACTGCACGGAATTGATTCATTAAAGAAGATGGTTTCCAGAATGCCGCAGGCCGGACTGGAGATGATGAAGAGCAACAAGGAAACACACAGTGAAGTAGCTGGCAGTTTTGTTGTTGATCGTATCCGCTTGGGGTAGTTTTTTTCAAAGATTTATAAAGGGAGGGGATAGATTATGGAAGAACGAATTCGATTCCTTGAATTGTCTGAACTTTTTAAAGATATCCATCCGAAAGAAATTGAAAATATTGCATCGATCATTGATCATGAATCGTTTGATGAAAACCGGGATGTGTTTGGCGAAGATGATCTGGGTGATAATCTCTATGTCCTGTATAAGGGGAGAATAAAAATTATTATCAAGGCTGTCTGGCGGAAAAAAAAAGAGGAGATGATCCAGATCATTCAACCGGGAGAAATTTTTGGGGAGTTTTCGTTTATCGATGGCTGCCGGAGATCCGCCTCAGCGGTTTCTATCGAAAAGTCAGAGGTACTGATTCTTTCCAAGGCGAAATTTGATAAATTCAGTATTGATAAACCGGCAGTCGCGCTTACGGTCATGCAGAATTTCGCATGGATACTGACACAGAAAATCAGAAACACTACCATGCTGTGGCGAAATGATAAGATGAAAATTGAAAAGCTCAGCAAAATGAGAAAATAGTTTTACAGGCTGTCAATAAAGGCGAGGTCTTTTTCCTGTGTGTTTTTTGTGCCGATGGAAAGAATGTTTACCTTGCCATCCTTTCCTTTACTGAAATAGAGGCGTCCATTATAGGAAAATGTGATTTCAAAAACCGCTTCAGGATTTTTTTTCAATAAAACCTTTCTTTTGATTTTGACCAGGCTGGAATCGATATCCATTTTATGAATCATCTCTTCCGCCTTGATCTGCATGTCATCCGTCAAATCTGCGAAGCCAAAAATGGCTCGATCATGAAAGGAGATGCTTTTATATAAAGATCTGAATCTTTTGAATACCTGTTTTGAACTCTTTTCTTTCTGTTTTCCGGTTTTGAATTCCCCTTTTTCATATTTACCGATAATCTCTTTCAGTTCCATATTCTCTTCCTGCTGCTCATCATAGAGATCATGAATATTTTTGATTTTTTCTTCAAGAGAAATAATTTCTTCAATCATGCCTTCTTCATTTTTCAGGGTGTTGGCCTTATTGTCTTCCAATATGTTTTTAATCCGTTTGAATTCATTTGCGAGAATGGTTTTGTCTTCTGTCAGCATATTCATTCGTTTCTGATTTTCTTTTTCAAGTTCAATCAGGCGCGAAAGCTCTTCCTCCCTTCGCAGCTCTTCCATTTTCGCTTTTATGGCGCCTCTCCTGTACATGTATGACAGGGTCAACAGGGAAAGCATGATGTAGGAGGAAAATATGGAAATGACCAGAACCGAACTTCTTACAAGGAAAATTTCGACCTGGACATTTAATCCTTCATTCAGAATCGTGAAGTTTTCCGATGCAATCTGCTTTCGGCTCGGTGGAACCAGAGAGTCTTCTTCTTCAAAAGATGGATAAATAATGGCGCCGCTTTTGGTGATCACCAGAACATTGAGCTTTACACCCCAGGGGATCAGCTTGCTTTTCTGGAGGTAATTGTCAATGTTGTTGTTCACAGCTTCCTTGACACTTATATTCCCATCAAAAAGCAGGCGGGTATCGCCGGTGTAGATATTTTCAATTTCTGCGACATAGATCTTCTTCAGATATCTTTCCAGGGACTGTATCGTCACAAGGTGCAGAATCGGTGGAAGAATGATGCAGAAAATGATAATTTTTAATGGCAGATATTTCATAATTTTTTTAAAGGGCAGACAGAATTTCCCGCGCCTCGTCTGCTTCCGAAAGTTTATCGTTCAGCCTGAGCGCTTTCTCAAGAGTCTGTTTTGCAAGCTTGACATCACCCTTTTTGAAGAGAGCCATTCCGAGATGATAGTGCAATGTTGCATTGTCCGGTAATTTTTCAGTGCTTTCCATTAATAATTTTACAGCCCGGTCATACTCGCCTTTGCGATAATAAATCCATCCCATGGTGTCCTTGATGAAAGGATCATCCGGCTTCTGCAGGCCGGCTTTTGAAACCAGGGAGAGCGCTTCATCATACTGCCGGTCCTGCTCTGCCAATAAATAGGCAAGATTGTTGGCAGCTTGTGTGAATTCCGGGTTGATTTTCAGGGCTTCACGGTAATGCTTTTCAGACAGGTCATATTTTTTTTGCAGGTTGTATATGGTTCCAAGCATCATATGGGGAGCGGTTTGATCCGAATTTTTTTCAAGGATGGCCTGATATTGCAGGATGGCTTTGTTTTCATCTTTACTGATCAGATAAAGCCTGGCCAGAGAATAGTATGGCTGAAGCAGATCCGGGTTCAGGCTGATGGCTTTTTGAAAGGCATTTTCAGCGTTATTCAATTGTTTCCTGGAAAGATACAACCCTCCTTTCAGATTATATACCGCGGCTGCCAGCTCCGGTTTATCGGAAAATTGTTTTATCTTGCGATCACATTTGTCAAGGGCGATGTTGAATTCATTTTTCAGTGCATGAAGAAGAATTACATTTTGAAAGACGTTGATCAGTTCCGGTCTGTAAGACAATATTTTTTCGGAGTGTTGAATGATCTGATCATACTTTTTATTCATATTATCCGGGCTTCCGGTACTGACGTATTGGGTTGGATTTTCCGAAGCCAGCTCAAACAGGGAACCAAAAGACTCCACCCCTTTTTCAATGGATTTTCGCTGCGTATCGTTGTTTCCAATGATATCCCTGACTTCACTGTTCCGGTAGAGATGGATGAAGATGGCAAGGCTGTCTTTTTTTACTTTATCCAGGTTTCCTTCCTTTAAATGAATATCCGTTAACAGAAGGTTGGCATTCAGATTGTTCGGGTTGATCGAAAGGGATTTGTTCAGGGATTTTTTTGCATTTTCAAGATCTCCCTTGCCGAGGTAAGCAGCTCCTTTGAGGTAGTGAATCTGATAGGATTCCGGTTCTTTTTCAGATAACTGGTTAAAGATTTGAACCGCTTTTTCAAAATTTTCTTTCTGGATGCAGATCTCTCCTCTCAATGATTGGGCCGGAAGGTAGTTGGGATTGATCGAAAGAATTTTTTGAGCCAGCAGATCAGCCTGATCCAGTTGCTTGTTCCGGATCAGAAACCGTGCCTTGACGGTTAACAACCTTATATTTTCAGGCTGAATGACCAGTGCCTTGTCATACTGTTCCAGTGCTTTCTGAACTTCTCCCCAGGTTTCAAAATAGCCGGCCAGGATCAGATAGAGTTTGATATTTTCCGGATAAATCCGGATTCCTTTCCGGATGGCTTGCTGGGCTTTTTCTTTGTCTGCCGTACTGAAATAAAAATTACCCAGAATGATGTATAAATCGATGTTGTCCGGATTGGTCTCAATCGCATGCAGTATCTCTGTTTCCGCCTGCTGGTACTCCTTCTGACTTAAAAGAAAGTTCACAAAGGTAATACGGTGTTTAATGGATTCGGGGTTCAAGGCAATTGCTTTTTTCATATTCTGCCGTGCCGGATCCAGTTTTCCGAGTTTCAACTGGATTTTGGCAAGGGCTACATGCGCGTTGCCGTCTTTCGGATCTATCTTGATGATTTTCATATAGGATTGTGAAGCCTGATCCAGCTTTTTCTGTTGTTCGAGAATCCCGGCACTCAGAAAAAGCGCTTCGATATTATCCGGATGTTTCTTTAAGATAAGATCTATCTTCTGCTTTGCAGACGGGATGTCGTTTCCAAACAGATCCAGAGTGGCCAGCTTGATAAGGGCATTGGTATTTTCAGGGTCTGCTGCAAGAATTTTTTTAAAGATGATGGAAGCGGATTTCAGATTACCTAATTTCAGATAGGTTTCAGCCAGTCCGGTATTGGCTTCCATGGAATTCGGATTCAATGCGATGATTTTTTGATAAAGCGCTTCTGCATCCTTGAACTCATTTTTCTGGGAGTGGTTTTTTGCAGATTCAAGGTAGGCGTCTATCTTTGTCTGTTCCGATGAACAGGAAGCCAGAATCGATAAAACCATCATCGTCCACAACGATATTAAGGTAAAAGAGTACTTCATTGGCAAATATCCATTTTTGGTTTTCATTTTCATACCGGCATAACCTATATCGTATCAAGATCGGGATTTCAACTGGTCATCTGCGGAACAGGATCTATAAACCGGTATCATGTAAGTAACGATTGAATCGGTTGCTTTTTTATCCTTTACGGTATTTAATGCTTTGAAGATCCCCAAAATTGTGTTAGTCAGTAGAAAAAGAAATTACGGGGTTATATAATTTCAATAAAACAAATAGTTACATCAATAATTTCCAGACGGACAACTCATCTGGAAAAGGATGATCAACCTTTAGATACCGTTCCGGTGTTTAGTATAAAAAATTATGTATAAAACATTTTTTGGATTCAAGGAAAGACCGTTCAAGCTTGTGCCGGATCCGGCATATCTGTATCTGGGGCAAAGCCATGAAGATGCTCTTGGACATCTGAACTATGCGATTCGACAGGGAGACGGATTTGTTGTTATTACCGGAGAGGTCGGAACCGGAAAAACAACGGTCTGCAGGATGTTCCTGGAAAAGCTGGATGATTCTTCCGAAACCGCTTATATTTTCAATCCAAAACTGGATGCCTTGCAGCTTCTGAAAACAATTAACGATGAATTCTGTATTAACTCTGCGCCGGATAATACAAAAGATCTGATCGATATCCTGAATCATTTTCTGATGGAAAAAAAACAACAAGGGAAGAGGGCGATTCTGATCATTGACGAAGCACAGAATCTGTCTACGGAGGTTCTGGAACAGATCAGACTTCTTTCAAACCTTGAAACCACAAAGGCAAAGCTGCTTCAAATCATTCTGGTGGGACAACCGGAACTGGGAGAAAAACTCGATTCATTTGAATTGCGGCAACTGGAGCAGAGAATCACACTGAATTGCCATTTGAATCCATTGACCGTAAAAGAAACCGGAGAATATATTTCCCATCGGATTCAAATCGCTTCTCATAAAAACAACATTCTGTTTACAAAAGCGGCCATTCGGAAAATTTTTCAATATTCCGGCGGCATTCCAAGGTTAATCAATATTGTCTGCGATCGGGCTCTTTTGTGTGCATACAGCCGTGATACCAGAAAAATCACAAGAAATATCACAGCACTGGCCATACGGGAGCTTTCCGGAAAAAGACAGCCCCGAAATGTCTCTCCGGACCGGAAAGCTGTTTTTGTTTTGGTTGCACTGGTAGTTGTCTTGGCGATGCTTCTGGTCTATCCACCGGTATATTTAAAAGAAAGCAAGGCCGGTTCAGGCTATGCTGCACCTGTTGCCCACAAAATCATGATTCCACAAAAAAAAGAAATCATGAAAAAGAAACAGCCGGCCCCGAAGCTTTCTTCAAAGAATATCACTCCGGATGCGGTCGGTGCCGGCATGATCCCGATGAAGATTCCTCCGGTACCCCCGGAAAAACAGATTACGATCTGTAATCGGGAAGAGCTGGAAACTCTGTTACTTGGGGTTGATTCAAAGCGTTCAAGGGATATTGCAATGAAATCCATCCTCGGTCTGTGGAAGATGGAGATCGGGTTGAACAGTTTTTTACAGGAAATAGAAAACCATCCGGACTATTTTGTGTTGGCATCCAAACAGAATCAACTGAATGTTCAAAAATTCGAGCGAGATCTGGAGTTTGTCAAAAAATTGAATTATGCTGCAATCTTGGAGTTATATTCTGCAAAGAAACCGGAACCTGTATTCCTGACACTGGTAAAAGTGGAAAATGAGGATCTGTTTTTTGAGTATGAGGGGAAAATGATCCAGGTATCCAAAGAGGATCTGTCCCTGTTCTGGAAAAATCGGTTTTATGTGATCTGGAAAAATTTTTACGGATATTCAGAAGATATTCAGTCGCAAAAGAGCGGCAATTCCATGCTTATCTTGAAAAGACATCTTCAGGAGATCGGTTACTCCGATATTGTATTGACTCCACAGTATGATGCTGCTGTCCGCAATGCAATCAAGGATATACAGAAAAAATATGGGCTGAGCATGGACGGTATCGTAGGCCCCCTTACCATCATTGCACTGTACAATGAAAGCAGATCACTGGTGATTCCGAACCTTCGGCAGGTATTATGATTTCCCTTCCATACAGGTTGCGGATGGCGGCAGAGGAAAATAGAATTTGAGCACCATATTAAAGGCACTCAGAAAAATCGAAAACGAATCCGATCATCATGATCCGTCACTGACATGGCCTGGCCCGGTCGAGTTAAAAGATCAGATCGATGCAAAACTGAGAATCAGGCAAAAAAAGAAACAAATTGCATTTGGCTTTATCATGCTGGTTCTGATTTCCGGTTCCGTATGGTTCTATTCATTGCACACGGACATTCCATTAACCCCTGTTTCCGAAACGCTTGTGAGTACTGTTTCTGAAACGCCACCGGGGCCTGTTTCCATTCCGCTTACAAAAATTGAGATCAAAACTCCAAAAAAACAGATAACCATGGATGCCTCCCGGCAGCATACCTCCAAAACCATCCATAAAAAGCCGCAAGGAGAATCCGCTGTAAAAAAAATAACGATTGTTGATGAGAAGCCGAAAATCATTGACGTAAACCAGACGCTGGATTTGGATCAGAAAAAATCAGAGCCCATGGCAGCGGTTCCTGTCAAAACAGAAGCCTTGAATACCAGACCCACGGAAGAAGTTTCCATCAAAACGGAAATTCCGGTTACCAGCCCTACGGAAGAAGTTTCCATTAATACGGAAGTTCCGGTTACCCAACCCACAGCAGAAGTTTCCATCAAAACAGGAATTCCGACTACCAGTCCGGACAATATCCATAAAATGCCGTCCCAGCTTGAAGAAAAAAAAGATGAAAGGATCCATCTTCAGGCCATTGCCTGGTCACCGGACTCGGAAAGCAGCTTTATTCTGATCAATAACCGGCTGTTTCACGAAGGGGATAATTTTGAAGGAATCACCATTACGCACATCGGAAAGGAGGATGTGTCCTTTAAAGAAAACGGGGTTGAGTGGCGGGAACACTTTCGAAGAAAATAACGGCCGGTCCTATAATATCTGGCTCAGAAACAGCTTTGTCCGTTCATTTTCCGGATTGGTAAAAAAGTGTTCCGGTGTGCCGGT
>CAMBQS010000058.1 GCA_945870015.1 Desulfocicer vacuolatum DSM 3385 | reverse complement strand
TGTCGGCTGTTTCAAGCAGCCAGACCTCCTCCGGGTCTGCCAGGATAAAACTGTTATGATAGAACATTTTATTCTGATACCCGCAATTGCCTCCCTGCCCGTGGGTTTCAATGAGTTCCGTGATCAAGGTGACCGCCTGCCTGGAAGTTTCACATCTCTCCAGGGCCAGACGGATCAGATCCATTCCCGTGAGACCGGATGATTTATTACAGGGTATTCTGGTGAAAACCGCTTCATTTCCAATGGTAATTCCAAATTCATTGGCCCCCATCTCGGCGCCCCACATCCAGAATGGCCTGGACAGAATCACAGCATGGGTTTTCCTTGCCTGGGGTATGGTAAGATACGTGCACTGAACCTGGCTGCCTTCCGGGTATTCCATGGCGGGCATCCGGAAGATATATTGCGCTTCGTTGGGTTCCCGGTCTGAATTTTTTCCAAAAAGCGTTATTCCGTCTTTTGTGACGCTTTTGGTTGCGACAATGGTATCACACATGGTTCCCCCCTTTTTATCTTTTGATCTTTCCGGGCAGGATAAACTCATATCGTTTCCGGAGGAGCCTGGTAGTCAGAAAACGATCCACTTTCCGGAAGGCCAGAAAAAGTGTCCAGATCATCTTGTCTTCCCTGTAATATCCGTCCACCTCTTTTTGGGAAAGAGGCTGATCATCATTGGATAAAAAGCGGTTCACCAGATGGATGGCCGGTTCGACCAGTTCGGGTTTCTGCTCTTTGTAGAGGTTGGCCACCAGGTCGGTGTATACCAGTCTGGGGTGATAATACCGCGTCATGACATCTTTTAAAAAAAACATCCGGATGATCCATCTCAGAAAAGAGGGGGCGCTTTGCAGCATCAGTTCAGGGTTTTGCTGCTCGATTCCGGCCTTTCGATACAAAGGCGTGCTGGTATCAATATACAGCAGCCTGCTGTTTTGTTCCTGCGGGAGATAGATCCAGTTGGAGAGCTGGCCGTCAATGGCCAGTTCGATTTTCCGGCTATTCTGCTGGTTGTACATCCATACCTTATGGGTATCCGTCAGAATCCGTTCTATCAGGGAAAGACTGGAGGATTCGTCGGAAACCTGAACCAGATGATTGCAGAGCCGGTCTCCTGTGAATTTTTCCTGAATAATGTAAAGCGCGGTGGGCCTGCCCTGAATGGAAACAATGCGGGTGTCATGTTCCGGCAGGCTCAACCCTGCCTGAACCAGCAGTTCGCTGTATTCATGATACATTTTTTCATAGGCTGCGGCGGTGGCCTGGTCCTGAAACAATGGCAGCCGTTTGTATACGCAGGTTTCATTTCCGTTGATCTGAAAAATGGCCGATATCTCGCCATACCCTACAATGGTTGCTGGAATGGATGATCTTTGAATGTGCTGAGGGTCCAGGCCGGATTCAAATTCGTATAAAAGCGAATCATCTATTTTCATCAACAATCCCCTGTTCTGAAAGCTCCGGAAGACTACAGACCCAGAAACTTTTTTGCGTCCGCAAGGCCTTTGTCCACCCGTTCCAGAATCTCCATTGCAATGTCCGAATCTATGGTAAGCGGCGGCAGCAACTGGCTCACACAGGTATTGTTGTTTGCATATACGCTCAGGATACCGTTGTCAAACAAAGTTTTGGACAGAACCGGCCCGCAGTTTTCATTCTTCATTTCAATTCCCATCATCAGGCCGAGCTGACGAAGGGAAACCAGGATCTCCGGATGTTTTTCCTTCAACCGCTCAAATCCGGACCGGAAAATTTCAGACATGCCTAAGACATTGTTCAGGAACTCAGGCCGGCATGTAAGGTCAAGTACGGCATGTGCAACCGGGCATCCGATCTCCGCACCGCCGAAAGTGGAGACATGGATAAAAGGATTTTCATGGAAAAAAACCTCCAGCTCCTTCCGGAAACAGGTGGCGGACATGGGGTAAATCCCGCCGGAAAGCCCTTTTCCGATCACCATGATATCCGGAACCACATTGAAATGTTCAATGCCCCACATGCGCCCGGTACGTCCAAGGCCGGTTTGAACCTCATCGGCAATGAACAGGGCACCCTGTTTCCGGCAAAGATCAAGTGCATATTGATAATAATCCGGCTGGGGAATCGGAATGCCGTAGGTGGCCGGTATGGTTTCAAAAATAACGGCTGCGGTGTTTTCGTCAATGGCCGATGACAGCGCTTCCTTGTTGTCAAAAGGAACCTGGATAAAGCCCGGCGGGTTGGGCCCGAAAGGTTTGCGGTATTTCTCGTCTCCGGTGGCCAGGGCAAGACCCGTATGGCCATGATATCCACCATTTGCAGATATGATATTCACCCTGTTGGTAAAACCTCTGGCCAGCTTGATGGCAAGATCGATAGCCTCGCCGCCGCCCACCCCAAAAACCGTGTAGGTCAGATCTCCGGGTGTCAGATCAGCGAGTTTTTTACCCAATGCAGCTCGTGCTTCGCTGACCAGATGGTGATTCCCGATATCCAGTTCCTCCATGGCAAGCTTCAGCGCATTCAGGACGATTGGATGGCGGTGTCCGAGGTTAAAGACGCCTCCGTTGCAGTGACAATTGATTACCCTTTTGCCGGTATGGGTATCCCAGACATATGGACCTTCTCTCCGGCCAAATACAAATTCAATTCCAACGCTTTTGAAAAAATCCGCTTTGCCGGAAGAGACGTGATTTCGAAAGCTTGTGAAAATATCTTCTTTGCTGGATTGACCGATATGATTCATACCTCTTCTCCATAGGTTCCGGGGGGGCAGGCTTTGATCAAACCAGGCTCAATCATCAACATGGCAGGATCTGTCTGTTCCGCTGCCAGGTTTTTTTACAGAAAAGACTGAATAAGGCTGAGCAGCTCCCTGGCCTGAAACGGTTTGTTGAGGAAACCATCCGCACCCAGTTTTTTAACCGGCAGTTCATTGTCCGGATCTCCGGACATCATGATGCAGATCTTGGCTGGATACTTCTGTTTGATCTGAGATAAGAGCTGCAATCCGTCCATTTCCGGCATGTTGATATCGGAAAGAATGATGTTCGCACTGTCATGACCTTCCATATAATCCCAGGCAGCCTTGCTGCTTTGAAAGGACATCACATTTTCATCAATGTCATGTGAAACAATCATCTTTGTCATTTCCAGAAACATGTTATCGTCATCAACGACGGCAATTTTTACCGGATGGGTTGCTTTATTCATTGTTCGTTTACCTGTCTTGCAGAGGAAAAGTTTTTTTGGATGGTGGTTCTGTAAAAAACGTTGCAAGATTTAATGCATCTTTGCGGGGAAGTCAAGCCGAAAATCCAGGGTTTTCCAATATCCGCGTGAATTGTTATGAACATTTGTTTCTCCTTATTTCTTATTGGAATGATAAAAAAAATTGTCAACCGACACCCATGATTTTCATTTTGCATGAGGAAAAACAGATCATTATTAAACAATACCATATCCGTATGTTACAAAGTTATGAACAACTTATTGACAATTTATCAACATTGTCAGAAGCCC
Organism: Desulfocicer vacuolatum DSM 3385; assembly: GCA_945870015.1. Lineage (GTDB taxonomy): Bacteria > Desulfobacterota > Desulfobacteria > Desulfobacterales > SURF-7 > QZKS01. Next base: position 9,843 of record CAMBQS010000058.1, on the reverse strand, counting down.
CTTTATTTTATTATTTGCTATGATTTTCTATAAATTAATATTTTTCTATTCCTGGTTGATATGGTACTGTTTTATCTGTTGAACAGAGTCCGGATCAGATGATCTGTGTTTTTACCGACCCCTTTGGGAATAATACTTCATGGAAATTTATTATATTGACGGACAATATGTCCCGGCGGATCAGGCCGTGATTCCTGTAAATGATCTTGCACTTTTCCGGGGATACGGTGTGTTTGACTTTCTGCGCACGCACGATGGATCACCCTTTCTTCTTCAGGAACATCTGTCCCGTCTGAAACGTTCTGCACAAGAAATCGGTCTGCGTTTTCCCTGGACATTGAATGAAGTAAAAGAAATCGTAATGAACACGATTGAAAAAAACAGTTACAGGAACGCTGCTGTCCGGATTATTGTAACCGGCGGCCCCAGCAAGGACTTCATCACTCCGGATGGAAAACCCCGTCTGCTGGTGATTGTATCTCCGGTATCCGCCCTGCCGGAATCATGGTATTCGGAAGGGATTAAAACGATCATCATACCGATTGAAAGGAGTATGCCCGGAGCCAAAAGCATCAACTATCTGGATGCAACCATGGCCGTAAAGAAAGCCAAGCAGCAAGGGGCTGTTGAAGCCGTGTATATGGATTCCTCGGATTATATCAAAGAGGGAACAACCTCAAACCTGTTTGCATTCTACAAGGATTGTCTGGTCACTCCGGGAAAAAATATTCTGAATGGAATCACCCGCAAGGTGATTCTGAAAATCGCCAAACCTCTTTTTACAGTAAAAATCAAGGAAATCAAAAAAAGCAGGCTGTTTGAAGCAGATGAAATTTTTATCACCGGCTCCGGCAAGGGGCTCGTACCGGTCGTTCAGGTGAATGACGTGATGATCGGCAATGGCAGACCAGGCGACCGTACAAAAATTCTGATGCAGCAGTTGAAAAAATACATCAACAAAACAATCCCTCCGGGCAGAGATTGACGTTTGCTGCCAACATAGGAGGCAATAACTCTCTAATCCCCCCTCGAGGCTTACAATTACCCACACCTGACGCCGTGGTTATGGTCCGGCCCTAAATTTGGGTAGTAAGACAAGATAGGTAGCGGTTATATCATTGAGACGTTGAAGCCCTCGTCATAAAGTCATGGTTCCAGGGTCTCCATCTCCCTTACGGCCAAGAAAACCGCCAAGAGAAGCCACCATGCGGGTTACTTGCCGAAGCGTAGGCTCGTCCTTTGGAGGAGCTTTGCGCGTAAATGCATACAAGGCTTTCCATTCGGCTTCTTCAAAAAAAGTCGTACAAGGAGAGTCTGGAACTTCTCGTGAAAGCTTGGTCAAATGATAGATACGCCTCGATGCTTTCGGCTGTCTCCAATCGTCTGTCTTCGATCTTGCATCCACTCTTAAGGGTGCGGTGATAAACCTCGATGCCCCAACGTTTTGCATACCAGCAAAGTCGCTCACAGGCCTGCTCAAACGTGCTCGTCTCCACGGTTGTAAGCAGCATCCATTCCAATGGAGAACGAACCGCTTTTGGATACTCAACCTCGCAGGCATGAACCATCCAAACTTGAACAGATGGATATCCTTTCCCTTGTGGAGATTGAAGCTCAATTTGCGCATGCCGCACTTCCAGCTTGGCATCTCTGGCCAGTTGGCACCCTTTTCTGGGTATATGAATCACCTGTATTCCGGCATCACACTGGGCAATTGCATATTCTATCAGCACTTCCGTGACAATCTCGCAGGCATGCCTTACTTCTTTGGGATAAAGTAAACAGTCCTTCCCAATCCATTTTTCTCTGTCAGGCAATAAAGTTGAGATAGTATATCAGTTCCCTATAAAATCAAATTTTTAATATCTATCCAAAGTTGAAAGCCTATTGAGAAAAACGATGATGAAACTCGAAACAGCCTTCAAGGTTTGAACATCTCCGGCTCATAGCAACAGATCGGAAAACATTTTTCAAGTACTTTTTTCATTGACAACCTTCCCTGTTTTCGGAATAGTTCCTGTGTATTTCTCTGAAAATAAAAAAAGAATGGATTTCAAATGAAACCTTTTCAAGCCTATCGGCAGTCTTTGAGTCACTACACCCGGCTCCTGAAAGATCTAAACTGAGCCCTTGCCACCTTTGGAGGAGTGCAGGATGCACTCCAGGATCAGGATGATACGCTCCTGAAAGCACTTACAGGACTGGAGGGGGGCTGTGTGGCCAATGGTTCCACCTGCGGTATTGCAAGCGGGGGCGCACTCGGTATTGCCCTGAAGCACGAACAATATCTGCAACAAGATGACCCTCAAATGGAAGCCTTTGTTCTCAATGCCGCCGGGCAATATATGGACTGGTTCCGGGAAACCCATGGAACAACCCGATGCTGGGATCGAAACCATGTGGATTTCCAGAAAATAACCGGCCAGCTCCGGTATTTTCTGTCTGCCCAGAAAATCATGAGATGCATCACGATGGCCGGCAGATCAATACAATATCTGACGTCTGAGAATCACGTCGGCGATTTCAGGGATGCAACCGCAACTGAAAAAATGCAATCCTGCTCTCCTGTCCACTGCGCTCAGGAGGTATTGAAACTGGTTCACAGCAAAACCAGTATCGGAAATAAACGGCTGGAACGTCTGAGTATTGTACTGGATGGCGGGATTGGATTACGGGGGGCCTTGTGCGGTGCCCTGGCCGGAGCGATCCTGTCCCTGAATCTTGTGCACGGTTTTAATCTGAGACAGATGAGTTATGGAACAAATATAAAAAAGTTTCTGATCGGACACATCAATCTGATACGGAAAAAACCAGGCAGGAACCAGGATACTTTTTCCATCGGCAAACAGTTGGTAAACCGATTCCGTGAACAGGCAGGTTCAATTGAATGCAGTATCATCACCGGCAGACAATTTCATGATATGGAAGACTTCAACAGGCATATGGAAAATTCCGACATTTGTAAAGATCTGATTCATGCTTCCGCTGTCCTCGCTGCGGAAGCCATTCAACAGACCTCGATATAGAATAAAAAGGATTATTTCCTGCACAGAAAATGATCATTGAAAGAATCCTCTGGAATGGATGTAACCTGGATATCGGAAAATCCTGCATCTGCAAGCATGTCTAAAGCTTTCTCGCGTCCCCACATCATTCCGAGTCCGCTGCCGCCGTCTACCAACCCCACGGGCATGCAGTGCATCAGACTGACCGTATACAGAAAAGGCCCCATTGGATGATCCAGATTTTTCGACAAATCTGAACTGGCGGCAATATCCACCATGGAAAAGAAACCATCCGCCCGCAACATGTGATGGACGCTCTGTAATGCTTCCAAAGGCCGGGTTTGATCATGAATGGAATCGAATGCAGTGATATAGTCAAACCGGTCACGGAACGAATCGAAATAGAAAAGGCCGGCTGCATCTGCGCATTGAAATTCCAGGTTTGACAGCCCTTCCTGCTTTGCATCAGCCGAGGCTCTGACGATTGCTTCCTCTGAGATATCCAGCCCAAGGAATTCACTTTGGGGATAAGCCTGGGCCATGAGGCGAACCGCGACACCCTGCCCGCACCCCAAATCGCAAACCTTTATTCCCTGCTTTAACCTGGACACCACTTCTCCTCCAGCCACAGACGGCAGAAAAGTATTTACCAGAACCTGCCGGTGTTTTGCATCCGCGAGTTCAGACATAAAAGCCTGAAACTCCCGATAGGATTCATAGGCAACCCCTTCACCGGTCTTGAATCCATTCAGTACCCCGGCAGAGGCTGACAGACCCAGTAATGGAATCTCCTGGGTATACACCCCAAGATTATTGTTCCCGCTCCGCCGGGTCAAAAAATCCCCATGTGTTTTGGGCAGATGATATTGCAACATATGGTCATCTGCTCTCGAAACCGCGACCACACCGCCGGTAACCATCACGCCCAGCCATTCCTCAATATACCGCTGACTGAGGCCGCTTTTTTCCGCAATCTGCCTGCTGGAAGCCGGGTCATCCATTGTATCCATGATATCAAAAAGACCGACCTTATAACCAATGCCCATCGCAAGATTGATGGCGCCCATGTTGAGAATATCGGTCATCTTCCTTGCGAATTTTTCCCTTTCCGTCAAATTCCGATCCACAGCAATCTTTTCCTGAACATTTTTTGTTTCTGAATTCTCATGGCTTCAATTCTTCAAACCGGTTTTTTTCCAGATTTTTCGTTGAACAATATGGATCAAAAATCCGGCCGTTCATTGCGATATATACGCCAGGCGTAAGGATCTGCACGGCTGTGATCGCACACCCGATATTGAAAATGGCGTCACTGTTCCGAAATTCCGCAGGATACATGGAGCCGGTCAAAACAATTGTTTTCCCGGACTCCCTGCCCAGAGATTTTGCAGTCTGAATCATGCTGTCTGTTCCGTGTGTAATCAAAATCCGGTCGCATAGTTCAGCATACACCTTTCTTTTTATGACATCCCGATCCTCATCCGTCAGATCCAGACTGTCTTTTCTCAGAATGGACTCGACCTCATATTCAATGACAACATTCGCCCTTTCCAGAACACCTCCGGCCTGAGGATCGCCGACCTGATACTCGCTCTTTTGATCAAAATAGATCTTGTCAATGGTTCCGCCGGTTGTAAATATCTTTATTTTCATAACTGAGCCAATTTCAAAAGCCTGTTGTTGTAGTTCCGGCGAAAGCCGGACACGAAGTAAAGCGTAACACTATCCAGTATTTTCAGTTCTTTTCTGGACATCAGCTTTCGCCGGTGTGACGCTTTTCAATCGTTTTGAAATTGGCTCTCATAACTGTTTGCCGGATGCCGGGGTGCAGCCTGTCATGATCCGCATTCATCAAGGACTTCGCGTATGGTTCTGGCCAGCTCTGTTTTCTCGATCGGCTTCATCATAAAGGCTTTGACGCCGATTGAGGATGCAATCTCCTTATTGATCCGCTCATTAAACCCGGTGCATAATATGATCGGTAAGTCTTTCTTGATTTCCAGCAGCTTTTCCGCAAGCCGATCCCCTGAAATATGCGGCATGGTCATATCGGCAATCACCAGATTGTAGTGATCCGGATTCAATTGAAACTCCTCAATCACATCCAGTGGATTGGTCTTTGCCGTAACCTGATAGCCCATCCTGGTCAGCATCAGTTTTCCAAGATGCGCGAGCTGCTCATCATCATCCACCAGCAGAATTCGTTCATTTCCATAATGTGATTCTGTAGAATATGCTTTGGGTTTCTCAAATATCATTGTTTCCGTTGCCGGTATATATATCGTAAAAGCCGTTCCATACCCGACCTTGCTTTCAACAAATATTTTCCCTCCGATGTTTTGAATGATTCCGTGGACTACAGACAGCCCCATTCCTGTCCCTTTTCCCACCGGTTTGGTGGTAAAGTAGGGATCAAAAATCCGGCTGATAATATCCGGAGAAATCCCATCCCCTGTATCTGAAATCGTTACAACAGCATATCTTCCCGGAGGCATATGATGATCAGAACCAGAACCTGTATTATCAATAAACCTCTCTTCCAGAGTTACCGACAGAATCCCTCCATGTTCGTACATCGCCTGGGCGGCATTTGTACCCAGATTGATGACAACCTGGTGAATCTGAATTGGATCTGCCAGGATATGGATTTTTGCCCTTGATAAATCGGACTGGATTTTGATACTGGAAGGAATCGTAACCATCAACAGCCCCAATGATTCCTGGATAATGGACTGAATCTCCAAAGTCTGCTTCTGATGAGGAGTCTGCCGGGTAAAATTAAGAAGCTGCATGACAACCTCCTTGCCCCTCAGACTGGCTTTTTTAATCTCAAACATTTGTGGATACAGGGAATCGGATATATCCAGATCAGAAATGGCAAGTTCTGTATTTCCCAGGATAATCCCTAGTATGTTGTTGAAGTCATGAGCAATACCACCGGCCATTGTGCCAATGGCCTCCATCTTGTTTTTCTGTCTCAACTGATCTTCAAGAAGCTTTTTTTCCTTTTCTGCCTGTTTACGGTCCGTAATGTTCCGTGAGACCCCGAGAATTCCGACAGGTTGCCCCTGGCTGCCCAATTCAAATGAAGCATCCACCTCTGCCCATACGGTAGACCCATTTTTGCAGAAGTATTCAACCTCCGTGGTGATAGAAACATTTTTGGCAATACCGCTGTTCACAACCTTCAGTTTCTCTTTGATCAAAGACCGTGTTTTTTCAAAAGAGTCTTTTGTCAGCATCTTCTCAATCGGGATTTTTTTTCCATCTTCCTGTGTATACCCTGTCAGTTTTTCAAAAGATGCACTGATGTATTGAGATTTCAGATCCAGATCGGTTTTCCAGATCACATCATTTATGTTTTCAGCAAGCAGTTTATATCGTTCTTCACTTTCTTTGAGTTTTTGAAATGAAATTCCATTTGCGATGCTGATCGCAATCTCTGAAGCAACACCTCTCAGCATACTTAAATCACTTTGCGTTAAAAGCCGTTTTTTTAATGGATTGGCTGTAAATAAAAGGCCCATGGAAGAATTTTCATAGACAATCGGGATGCAGATGAACGACGTTACCTGAAATTGAGTGATGAGTTGTTCTCTCAACCCGGGAGGCACTTCCTTCCACTCTTTGACACTGTTTACCAGTAGTGGTTTTCTGTCATTGAATGAATTGACAAACAGCCGAAGGGCTTCCGGCTCCTCAAGATGGTAGGTGATTTTTTCGATCAGCGCTCTGATTTCGTCCGGGCATCCATAACTTTTGGCGTAGGCAAATTCAGACTTGTCCTCAGAATATAGAAAAACAGCACCGCATTCATAATCCAGATTCTTTTCCATTGCCTTCATCACCGTGGTGAGGAGCTTATTGACATCCAGGATATTGGATATGCTATGGCCGATTTCCTGCACCATCACTGCATTGCGATACCGCAGATCCATCTCATCCAGCAGATCTTTTGCAGCATTGCCTTCTACTTTCATGATCTTCAGCAGCTCCTTTTTTTCCAGGTACTCCGAATGCATGAAGATAAAAATGGTGATTGCCAGAAGCAATCCGGAAATCGATGTCCACAACGCAATGGGAAGATAAAAAAACAGTATGATTGAAAGGGGTATTGTAAAAAAAACAGAGTAGATAGAAATTTTGTTCCACATCCAGAAATCCGCCTCCTCCCAGCTTATTGTATACTTGCAGCAGTCGTCACCTTTGTTTACGCAGGATTGCTCCTGAACATCCGCGTATTTGCCGGTAAAAATGATGGATAATGCTTCGAATATTCCTGTCCGATTTTCACACATGTAAGGCTTTTCTTTCAGACCGTCTTTTGGAACCGAAGTGATTTCAACCTTGTTTGGTCCTATTTTTCTGGACGTGACGGTTGCAGCCCGGCTCATCACCTGGTAGCCTTTCTCGATCTGCATATAAATGGAAGCTGTATTCATCAAACCCATTACAAACGTCTTTGTGACCCCCATCGCATTGGCGGAAACAACATATCTTCCCACATCTCTTGCCAGATTTTGATTTCCTGTTTTTTCCACCAGATATTGATAAAACCGGTCCACCTGAGATTCATCAAACCAGTGGCCGGATTCATTTATTTCAAGCGGAGAGATATTGGAATACTCAAATACCGGGCTGATATCAATTTGAGGATAATATTCTGCAATGTATTCCAGATAGATTTTCATGAGTTTGCTGTTAAACAGAGGTTGATTGATACCCATATCCTTTGCTCACTCCAAAGTTATAACCGGCAATGAAAAACAGATTCTACTGGTGATAAAAATTCTGGAATCAGAAATATCAGGAGTTTCTGAAGAGATTGAAACTGCAAGAAGCTTTGATCCAAAAAATAACTCTAAGCTTTTAAAATTACATTGAATATGAAAGACAAACTTGATATGCAATAACACAATCTTTATCACACCCAGGCAGGAACTGCAACCACCGATTGTGTTTGTAAACTCTGATCAAAAACCGGACTACTATGAAGCATTTACATCCACTTTCCAGCCAAGGCCGAAGTGACTGTGGCAGCTTGGGCAGATCAGGATCACCTCGCTTAATTTAGCCTTGTCCGGAGTATACAGAGAAACATGAAAACCATCCTTGTATTTGCACTCCGGGCAACAGGATATCTTTTCCTTGGGATCAATTCGTCGTATGGGTTTTTCAATATTTGAATTCATCGTCTGTCCTTAATACATTTAAAATGTCTCATTATTTGTTTGTTCAAGACGCTTCTGTCTCAAGCAATACGGTAATATCGATTCCACACTCCCCCACATCCGGGTACATGGTACGAATTTTCTCACATATTTCATTTGATTGACGCATAATACCACCTCCATTATGTTTTTTCCATAAGGATCTTTTTCATTAGCCATGGCGTATCTCCTTGAAAATTGTCCCTTCCCCGGAATAAACCGCGAGATCCACTGCTTCTGTCTTCAGTGCCTCGGGCCAGTGACCGGGCTGAGGCTCAGAACCTTCGAGGGCTGCTGTTGACGGGTGAGGATCTTTCATCCTTGGATTTCTTCTGATATCAACGCGAGGCAGGCTGTAACTGAATTCAAGGGGAATATTATTGGGATCAAATGAATAGATGGAACAGATAAACCCGTGATCGATGATTTCCGAAACCCAGAAATCAGCCGCCATCAGCTTTGTTTTCAGTTCAATGATATCGTCCATGCTCTCCACACCGATTGAAACATGATCAAAAGCCATCGGGCCTTTTGGGGGAACCCCATGATCTTTCAGTTCAATTTTCTGATCCCCGGGCCACTCGAAAAATGCGATCAGATCGGTTTCGGAAATTTCAAAAAAATAATGCCGGTAGGTTTTGCTTCCCAGACCGGCAACCAGCCGCATGCCGAGCAGATCCCTCCAGAAACGGATGGTTGCATCCATGTCCCGGGTGATCATTGCAAGGTGATTGATTCCATTGTATCCGGCCATAAAACCTCCTTCTCTTTTTCCGGAGTGTGAACCTGAAAATTACCGGTCAGGCTTTGTCAGGGTATGATCCTGTTTGTTTGCTCTGGATTTCCAATCGTTGCGGAATTTTCCGGCAACTTGACATTTTTTCAATCTGTCACACAAAGCGCATGGATTTGAAAAAAACGGTCGACAACCTCCTGGTACTGATCCGGTTGCCGGGTTTGTTGGATGGTTTCCATCCCAGGTCCGCAATCCTGAAAAGCGAACTGAAAAAACTGCCAGAGTCCTTTCATCCGGTCCAGAAGATGTTTCGGTCCGTTCAGCACATCACAGTATTGTTCAAACAGATCATCATGAAACATCCTCATTTTTTCCGCCCGATTCCGACCAGCACCTTTTCCGGTCTTGATCGCAAGGGGGAGAAAAGGATCCACCAGCAGCCATCTTCCGATCATCCATCGGTCAATCGCAGGAAATCTTTTGGCAAGCATCTGATAATCCTCTATGGTTCTGATATCGCCGTTGTAAACCACCGGATGTTTCAATCTGGAAATACACTCTTCAAAAGCCTGCAAATCCGGTTTTCCATCATACCGCTGTAATCCTGTCCGGGGATGAAGAATAACCTCATCAATGGGAAAACTATTCAGCACAGGGATCAGCCGCCCGAACTCCTGATTGTCTCTCAGACCCAGCCTCGCCTTGATGGATATTCTCCCTTTCAGGGATGGAACAACCTTCTCAAGGAATTCCTGAATCCGATCCACATGGGGAAGCAGCCAGGCTGCACGATTTTTTTCCGGATTCATGGGATATGGGCATCCCAGATTCCAGTTGACCGTCTCATAACCCAGATCATAAAAACGGTTTGCCAGCAGGATAAAACCGTTGG
>CAMBQS010000057.1 GCA_945870015.1 Desulfocicer vacuolatum DSM 3385 | reverse complement strand
CAAAAAGTTCAAGAATTTTCCGGGGGAGCCTGTCCGGTTCGCTCGCCCACCATATAAAGGCATGAGTGTCCAGCAGTAATTTCATACCGCACCTGTCCAGAAGGTTTCCGGTAATGGATCATCAAAACCCTTGCCCATTTTCACTTTCCCTTTGTTTAGCCCGGCCATGCGTTTTTTGGGAAGAGGAGAAAACGGCACGATTTTAGCGATCGGCTTATTGTCCGCCGATATAATCACCTCGTTGCCTTCTGAAACGAGTGTCAACAGCTTGGGAAGTTGTGCCTGAGCGTCGCTGATGCTTAATGTTATCATTTTTTTTTGTTCTCCATCTAAAATTGCATTAACGTTGCGCCAGTAGTTCGAATTTATACTTTTTTGTATATGCATCCAGAAAGTTTGTCAAAACACGCTGATCTTCATCCTGAAGTTGCTCTATTTCTTCTATTCACTTCAGTAGATCCGTATTTTTGATTTTATTAACCGCAACGACCCCGTATGGCGTATGGTCAAAATATTTGAAAACTCAGGGAATACATCTTTCAATGCTATTTTGAACAACTTGTTTCCGCGGCTTTTTTCAATACGCTTGCAGCCCATTGATTAAGGCTCTTCCCCTTTGTCTCTGCAGCGATGGCTGCGGCTGCATGAACCTCCGGCGGAATTCTTAACATCAAGTTTCCTGAATAAGGCTTTTGTGGATCTATGCCGCGTTTTTTACAAACAGCAATATAGTGATCAATTGCATTATGGAAATCTTTTGTCAGTTCAGCCACTGTCCCCCCATGAAAACCGACGATATCACGGATACCAATTACCCTACCGACAAATATGTTGTCGTCTGCGTCAAATTCAATACGGGCAGTAAAACCTTTATAAGTGAGTGTGTTTTTCATGGCTTCACTCCAATTCGTTTTAAAAATTCACATGCATTTTCTACCTGATATTTCTTGGCTTCCTTACCTGGATGCGGTCGGTGAAAATGCACAAACTCGTCGTTAATTTCTACTGAAAGCCGGGATCCTTTTCCCTCCACAATTTTACCACCAAGAGATACGAACAGTGATTCGATGTCAGAAAAATTTACGTTTGCCTTGGTCGGTTTTGTAAAAATATCTGTCAAGGTTTTTTTGTGTTTTGCATTCATGTGGAGACAATAACATAGAGCCGTTTACGGTGCAATCAAAATATGATTGCATAAATTCCAACTCCAGCAGCGGGGGTCGTACCAAACTAACATCTTGATATTAAATACAAACAAGATCAGTGTGAACCTGTTGGTTAATCCGTCAGCACACTGTTGCGGGAGTATAGCCGGTATGATGTGGATCTTTCGGTCAAGGTTCCGGGCTGGGTTGTGGAGGTTGGAAGGAATTATTATAAAAACACATGGTTTATCGGCCCTGAGCGGACCGAGCTTGCAGATCCCACAAAGCCTGCTATTGAATTGACGGATAAAGGCTTGTTGAAAAACGGGATTCAATATTATCCGTCAAATGATGACGTATATCTTAGCATGCATTACAAAATAACATAAGCAATTTATCTCGGATGTAACGTGTAATTCCATTCGCCATGGAATTGTTCTCTTTCGAGAGCTAATGTTTTTATTTCCTTATTTGTAATTTTGATTCCTTTGGCGTATTTGTTGACGTTAACCGACGTTTGAATTTTTAGCCCCTTCTTGGTTTTCGTCGCCCCAATCAGATTGACAATTGTCTCAATGCTAATAAGCGGCCTTCCACGCCAATTCTGGCTAATGTATGAAAACATCCTGTGTTCAATCTTATTCCACTTGCTTGTTCCTGGAGGGAAATGGCAGACAGATATTTCCAGGCCTATCTCATCAGCAAAACACTGCAATTCTGTTTTCCATAGCCTTACGCGTGATCCATTACTCCCGCCGCCATCAGCTGTGATCAATAGCCTGGTAGCATCGGGATAGCTTTCTTTTCCCATACTCAACCACCAACGGCGAATACTTTCAACATCTTCTCACACACAGAATTGAAAAAATCTTTTGACCAGATTTCCAGACGAGAGGAATCTTTTATAAAAGGCTGGACGTCATTCACAGCCTGACTGAAATCCGTATTGGAGATCTGCTCAGAAAGCAATTGCTTCAGGGCTGGTTCTGTCAGCGTTTCCTTCTCCTTCAGATGGCCTGTCTGCCTCATTCTGCTTTCAAGGTGTTTCAGATTGATGGTGACTCCTTTTCCCACGTACCATACAAGGTCGTACCAGTCTCTTCCTTTGACCCGATTTTGCCAGGATCGGCATAATATGTCGTGCATTTTCCCGGCAAAAAGATGGGGGAGTGTGAATGTGTTGATGGAAAAAGGAATGGGCTGGAATATGTATTTGGCTTCGGTTTTAAAATGGCCCGGAGGGTCTGTATCAATTTCAAGTTTGATTTTTAATAATTTTCCGGGATGCAATCGATCGGTGAAAGATTCCGGAATATCGATCGTGATCAGGTTGTGTAAGGTGTTTGCCTTAACAAATGCTGAATCAATATTCGTTACCGTGTTTTTGGTTTTGGATTGGACAGTGACATGAAAACCAAAACTTGAAAGTTCATCTGTAACCGCCTTGCAGTACTTGTCTATGGAAAAATGGATGTCTGTTTCTAATAATGAAAAATCAAGGTCTTCTGAAAAACGATCCAGACCATATAGTATCCTCAAGGCAGACCCGCCATAAAATGCCGCTTTTTCAAAAAATTTCGACCGCCATAGCCCCAGAAGCGCTATCTCCTGGATAATTTCTTTAAGTGCATTTTCATAATCATTCGAGCTTGTTAGTGTATACCTGTTCATCATGATCCGGATGGCTTCATTCATCTGGTTTGCTCCAGAAACTGTGACAATAGAACTGTGTTTTTCTTGTAATGAAAGGATAATTGCTTCACTTTTTTCATATCCAGGTTTTTCAGGTCACTTTTTTCCATTCTCAGATTTTGAAAAAGATAAGTGGCGAGCGCATCCTGATCCATCAAAGGGTCAGCAAAATAAAGAACATCACAAAGGGCTTTTTCCTTTGTAGCGATGAGTATTGAATGATATCTATCCTGTTCATGGAGCGTCACACCCGGAGGAAACAGGGAAGGCGATATATACCGGTAGCAAAAATCTCCTACAGGAGTAACAAACCGTTTGTTCCTTTTGTTTGTAATACTGGTGATTGTCTCCACACGTTCGGGGATCAACCCGTAAAAGGAAAGGGCATACTCAAGAGAGATATAGGAGGGACCGTATATCAGATTGGCAAGGGTTTCCTTTGAATAGAGGGCATGGGCATATGCTTCCCCAAACACATAAAGGCCTTTTTTGACCCGGATGATTTCTCCTTTTTTAAGCATGTCATTGATTTTGACTCGAGGATGTTTAAAACCGGAAAGCTGATCTATAATGAAATTATAATCAAATTCTTCGGTCAATAACGCATTTCTGAATGGCAACATCGGTAAATATACCTCCAGTATGTTAGTAATATACTAACATACTGGCTATGAGTCAAGGGATTTGTTTTTGGATGAATTTGATTATGTTACCAAAACAGGGCTTTCTCCTGCAACGGCATATCTGTTCAAGGTTTACAGCTATGATATGGAAACCCCTGCCAACGTGTCGGCGGGTATCAGTATTACCGGTTATACTCATTTGAGCAATCCAACCAATCTGACAGCCACACCACACAGCGGCAAGGTGGATCTGACCTGGAGCCCGGTATCTCCCCGTCTGGGGAAATAATGGGGATGTTTTCTGCCATCACCGGGACAGCAAAGAGGAACAGCAAAGACATCAATGACAACATTGTTTTGAACAATTGTCTTTTCATGTTTTCTTCCTTTTTCAGGTTTGATTTACATTCAGTTTTTTATTTATTGGACTGTTTTTTTATCCAGAAGGGTTCGTTGTTCCGTCTCCCTTTGGGATACTATGCTAACGGGTGAAGCCGGGAGATAAATCGTAAATGTGCTGCCTTTGCCAACACGGCTAGAAACGATAATTTTCCCATTATGATTCCGGATAATCCCATAGGTGGAGGCCAGCCCGAGTCCGGTTCCTCTTCCCATTTTTTTGGTTGTAAAAAAAGGTTCAAATATTTTCTGCATGATTGTGTGGTTCATTCCGATTCCAGTATCTGTAACCGATATCTCCACATACTTTCCTGGTGGAAGATCGATGTTTTTTGAACGATCCGGATCCAGATGAATATTACAGCTCTTTACGCTGAGGGTACCTCCCTCCGGCATGGCATGGACTGCATTCATGAAAAGGTTGAGCAGCGCCTGTTCCACCTGACCCCGGTCTGCTTCCACCATCCAGATATCATTCTGGTAGTCTTCAACAATGCTGATATTTTCTTTTATGTCCGGAATCATTTTCAGGCTGTTCATCATTACGGTATTGATGTTCAGCATTTTAATCTCATATTTACCTCCGAGAGCAAACCCCAGCAACTGCCGGGTTAAATCCGCCCCGTTCTGGATAAGATCATCGATTCGGGTCAGTTTTTCATAGTTTGGGTGAGAAGGACCGGTCCGGAGTTTCAGTATGGATGTGTAGCCTTGAATACTGGTTAATATATTATTAAAATCATGGGCAATCCCGCCGGCCAGCGTGCCAACGGCCTCCAGCCGAAGTGCCTGTTGAAGTTGCAGTTTTAGCTGCTCCTTTTCCTCTTCAGTCTGTATTTTTTCCGTGATATCCCTTACAATACCCCGAAATCCAATAGGATTGTTTTGCATATCCCGGATCATGGATGAGGACAGCTCGACAATAACCCGTCTGTCATTTCTGGATTTAATTTCATAATTTACAATCCGGACAGGCTCCCCTGTACGGAAAATCCGGTTATAGGTCTGGAACATCTCTTTTGCAGTCTGTCTTGACGCGAATTCCCGATAATTCACTCCCAGTAATTTTTCGGAAGGGTATCCAAGAATCCGACACATGGCATTATTAAAAAATGTGAAGTTGCCCTGCAGATCGGTTTCAAAATATCCTTCCTCTATTTCATTCAGTATGTTGCAATATGCTTCTTCACTTTTATAAGGTGTCTTTCTTGAATTGGAATCCATCCGGCTTCTCCGAAAAAACAATAATCTGATTCAGATTTTAAAAAATAACAGTGCTTCCAACTATATGAATATCCATGATTTTATGGGGTAAGACATAACGATATTCATCGATTTCAGCAAGATATTTTTACCATATGGTCTGTTTTCTTTTTCTATTGGACAAATCGGATTCCGTAGGGAATTCTGGTTTATTTTGATTGAAAATTCAGATACACTTGATTTGTGTGTACTCCGAAAAGAGTTCAAGTCTCCTGGTTTATTGGATCCTGATCCGCATACATAAATCAGAACAAGATAGGAAAAAAAATGAAGAAAACAGATATATTTGAAAAAAATCGTAAAGAGCAATTAAAAGCAAGTGCCCGTGACCGGTCGTACGCTTTTATCATGAATGATGGTATGGTTCGCGGCTGTATGGTAAACACAACCACAATGGTGAAAGAGATGAGAGCGAATCACCAACTGGGGATTCTGGAAACACTGGTGCTGGGACATTCCTACATTGCCGCAACACTGATTGCCTACGGATTGAAAGGAAATGACCGGATCAGCTTGCAGATTGACTGTTCCGGACCGATAAAAGGGTTGGTGGTGGAAGCAAATTCATTTGGGGAGGTTCGCGGATATCTGAAGAGAGTTCCCATTCCGATCCAAAAACCAATGGAAGATTTCAATCTATCTCCTTTTTTCGGCGCAGGTTTTCTTTCCGTGACCAAATATCTGGAAGATGCAAAACAGCCCTTTACAGGACAGGTGGAACTTCAGTACGGAAGTATTGCAAAGGATTTAACCTATTATTATTTAAAGTCTGAACAGATCCCGTCAGCCATTGTCCTGAGTATTCTGTTTGATTCAAATGGCGAAGTCAGCGGCGCAGGTGGATTACTGATACAGGTGATGCCGGGAGCGGATGATAAAACAATCGACGGAATAGAAGGATTGGTAAAGGATCTGCCCTCATTGGGAGGCTGTTTTGCTGAAAACAAAAATATCGAAGAGATTATTCATAATTTTTTTAGCCACTGTAATCCAAAAATTCTGACAAACCACAGGGTAGAATTCATGTGCCACTGCAATGAAGACCGTATGAAAAATTATCTATTCCTGCTGCCGGCCGGCGATATTGCAGATTTTTCTGAAAAAGGGCCTTTTCCTATGGAACTGATTTGTCATCACTGCAACACAAAATATTATTTTTCTCAGCAGGAGCTGAAAGAAATCCGGCAAAACCGGGAAAGAGTGTAAAAACCGTTACAATTTCCGGATGGGTGAAGGTCAACCAAACAGGTACGTACCGATCTTGCCATAAGGCTCTTTTTCACAGAATTCGATTCCAACAAGCATCTCCTCGTTGATATTCATGATGGTTGCTTTTTTTTTGATTAATGATTTTTCTTCATCATTCAGATTGAAAACAATGTGAAGCTGATCCCCGACCTGGAATGCCGGCTGCACATGGGGTTTGAACTTCAGACCGGCACGAGACAAGTCCAGAACCACAATCTGACCTTTCTCAACTTCTTCTCCATGTAAAAACCGGCAATAAATTCCAGGCAATGTAATATCCTTTCTTGAATAGATGCGCCTCTCAAGGACCGCTTTAAAAGAATTTCCGCACGAGCATCTGCATTTGACCTGAACCTTTGATTTTGTTTTTTCAAACGGAGTTGCATTGATTGTCTTGACATTTTCACATTTTGGACAGATAAAAGTTGCCTTGTTGTTTAAAATAAATACTTTATATAACATTTTTTGATTAACTCTCTTTACAGGTTATGACGGACAGATAAAAAAATCAGATTTTCCGGATATATCGAATCTGGAATTATCGCTATAACATAATCAATATTACGAAAATACTAATGGATATACATATGAGATTACATTTGATTTATGGTTTTTTAGTCTAAAAATTCGCTGATGTCAAAACTTTTTTTACAAAAATCGAGGCCGTTTTTTTTGGGGATTTTAATCCATTTGAAACAATGGTATAGGATGCTCGGTAATCAGACCTTTTTTGATAACCAAAAAAGAAAACAGTATTCTTTATACCCGGATTTACATGTCCGGTTTTTCGGAAGCAGATGACGACCATACAAAATTTTAAAAATAGTGTTGTATAAAAAAACAATGTCGGAGAAAGAAAAAGTAACAAAAGCAGCCGGGATTGTGGGGGCTTCGACCCTTCTGAGCCGGATATTCGGTTTTGCAAGAGATATTATTCTGGCTGCTTTTTTTGGAGCGGGTCTCCATTCTGATGCATTTATCGCTGCATTCAGAATTCCCAACCTTTTACGCCGACTCTTTGCTGAAGGCACACTAGTTATCGCTTTTGTACCTGTTTTCACTCAATATCTTGACCAAAGAGAAAACAAGGAAGCGTTTGATCTGGCCCGATCCGCCATGATTGTGCTGTTTTCCATTCTCCTTGTGATCACCATACTGGGGATTATCTTCAGTCCTTTTATTGTTAAAATGATTGCCTTTGGTTTCAAAGACAGAATAGAACAGTATGAACTTACCGTACTATTAACGCGGATCATGTTTCCATATTCCCTGTTGATCTGTCTGGTCGCACTCTGCATGGGAATTTTGAACACCCTGGGTCATTTTGCAGCTCCGGCAGTGGCCCCGGTTTTGTTAAATATCGCAATGATTGTATCGGTTCTGCTCGTATCCCTTGTCTCATCCGACATGACTGTCCGTATCATCGGACTCTCCTGCGGTGTCATAGCCGGCGGAATTTTACAACTGGGACTTCAGGTTCCCTATCTGATACGGACTGGTTTTACTTTTTTCAAAAAATCCGTTCTCATTCATCCGGGATTGAAAAAAATCGGGTTATTAATGATGCCGGCGATCCTGGGAGCAGGTGTTTACCAGATCAATATGCTCATCGGAACATTTCTCGCCTCACTCCTGCCCACGGGAAGCATCTCCTATCTCTATTATGCGGATCGTCTTGTTCAGTTCCCTCTGGGTATCTTTGCGATTGCCGTTGCAACGGCTGTTTTGCCCTCCCTTTCCAGACACGCAGCAAATCAGGATCTGAAGGGTTTGAAAAATACTTTTGCTTATTCGCTTAAACTGATTCTTTTTATTATGCTTCCTTCGGTTGCCGGCCTGATTGTACTGAGCGAACCCATTATCTCCCTGCTGTTGGAAAGGGGAGAATTTGATCAATATGCAGTAAAGATGACATCTCAAGCCCTTCTTTATTATTGCAGCGGCATCTGGGCAACGGCTGCTGTCAGCATAGTTGTCCGGGTTTTTTATGCACTGAATGACTCCAAAACCCCTGTGATGGCGGCTGTCATTTCCATCCTTACAAATATTTTTGCCTCTGTTATTCTGATGGGGCCCATGAAACATGGTGGTCTTGCACTGGCAACATCCATTGCATCTACGATCAATCTGATGATACTGATTTATATGCTGCGGAGAAAACTGGGAGCCCTGGGTTGGCGGAATATTCTATTTTCAACAGGAAAATCGGTCATCACCTCTTTGATAATGGGTTTTACAGTATGGCTGACAGCGATTCATATCATACCCATTGGGCAGGGGAGTCATACAACCCATTTTATTTTTTTGCTTATTTGTATGATTACCGGTCTGTTATCCTATACAGGGCTTTCATTTTTATTGAAAAGTGAAGAGCTGAAATACGTGGCGGCAATTCTACGGAAAGAGAAGATAGCGAATTGAGTATAAAGAAAAAAATAATATTCATTGCTACTGCAATTATTTTCTTTGGATTGCTGGCTGCAATTGTGTTCAGCGAAAATGGTTTTATTTCTTTAAAAAGACTTGAAAAAGAAAATCAGGCATTGATAAAGAAAAATGAAAAAATCAGTGCAGAAAATTTACAGCTTTACAGAACCGTTAAACGTCTGAGACACGACCCCCAATATATTGAAACCATCGCCAGACAGGAATTGGGAATGACCGGAAAGGAAGAGATCATCCTGAAGTTTGAAAACAAGGAGAAACCATAACATGATCAAACATAATGAATTTTTTACCATCTCCCTTGCTAAGGCATACTCCTCACAGGGGCATATAAAGCAAGCACTTGAGATTTATAAATATCTTCTACAAAATTCACCGGATGACCCGGTATTGAAAGACGCAATATCTGAGTTGGAAAATGCGGATTCAAAGGATTCAACCCCGCCCCTTCGGGAAATGACCGAGCTTGACCGCTTGTTTGAAACCTGGATGGATCTGATTGGAAAATATAAAAAATTCATGACACTCAAACGATTGAAGAGTCAACATCCGCAAAAATGAAAAACGCTTTTGGAAAAATTATAAAAGAAGCCTTCATCATATCCATCATTTCGATTGCTTGTGGTTTGCTGGTGAATCGTTTTTCGCCTGCTGGAATCGCGCTTATGGGTTCCTGGGATACAAAAGAGGGCGTAATCTCGGCAAATGAAAAAAATGATGTGGTTGTTCATGAACGTGAAATCCAGAATGTGGATACTGTTAAAAAAATATTTGATCAGGGAAATACATTGTTTCTCGATGCCAGAACCTCTGAGCAATACGGAGAAGGACATATTCATGGTTCGATTTCAGTACCTGTGAAACAGTTTGATGAGTGGATCGAAACCTTGTTTGAAAAATATCCTTCCTCAACACCGATAATTACTTATTGTACGGGAAGAGAATGCAGGGACAGTCATGAATTGGCAAAACTCCTGCATGATGCCGGTTATGAGAATGTAAAAGTGTTCAGCGATGGATACCCGGCCTGGGAAAAGGAGAAATATCCCATTGAATAATCCTGGAACCGTTCTGATCCATAACCGGAAAATCCAGTTCGTGTTCCGGCTCATACTCGGAATTACCTTCATGGCTGCGTCATTTCATAAAATCCTGGCCCCGGGACAGTTTGCTCAGATTATCTATGGATATGGTTTGTTCCCTGAAAATCTGATCAACCTTATCGCTATTATTGTTCCTTTCTTGGAATTGTTTTGCGGTTTTCTGCTGATCATAGACGTCTGGAAAGGAGGAGCATGTCTGATTATCAACTTGATGCTTGTTGGTTTTATTGCAGCCATATCCATCAACCTGATCAGAGGGTATGAGTTTGATTGCGGCTGTTTTACAAATGCTTCTCTTGGTCCGGATTCAGATCCGATTACACTTCTCTTCCGGGATCTGGCTCTCCTTTGCCTTGGATTCTCTCTCTTTTTATCTGATATCCAAAAAAAACCGGTAATTAAAAGTCAATTACAATAAACCTTTTTCCCTTGACACCCCATAACCATTTACATATATCAGCATACGGACACATATAAAATAACAAGCTTGGCTATAAACCCATGAGCAATAGCGATTCTCATAAAGTTTGTTGAAAGGATTGAGGTTATCTTGCAAAAGAAAATTCTTATTGCTGATAATGATTCTGTAACCCGTGGAATGCTTATCCGGTTTCTGCAGCCGAAGACAGAGCGGTTTGAAATTCTGAGTGCAAACGATGAATACCAGGCTTTAAACCAGCTCAGACTGAAAAATGTCGATCTGCTCATTATCGATCCGCAGATTTCCCATCATGATGAGTATTCTTTCCTTTCTTCGATCCGCAATGAATATCCGGGTCTTCCGATATTTGTGGTGACCGCTTTTGGAACATCGGAGATTCAGAAAAAAATTGAAAGCATTGGGAAATGTCGTTTTTTTGAAAAACCCCTGGAGATGGATGTCATCACCCAAGCCATTCTTCAAGAAAAAAAAACAAATACCCGTTCTAAAGGAATGACAACCGGCAAGCTTTCAAAGCCGGCTCCAAAACCTATTCAAACCCATAGTGCTAAAAACTCAGAACATTATTCGCTTACGGAAAAATTAATTGCCCAGATTGAAAAACTTCAAATAACCGGAATTGAAAATCCGGAAGGTCCGGACAATCCTCCAATATCTGACCGGAAAAAACAATCCTCACCATCCGTGGATCCGGTTTTGAAAATCCTGAAAAGCAATCCCGATATTGTAACTTTTGGTATATATGACAGTCATGACAATTTACAAGCAACACATTCAGAATCGGTTCCCCCTGAAAATTTCAAACCCTCTGTATACCGAAAGCCGGCATTATCGCTTATAAACCAGATCAACGCTGGACCTTTCAAATGTCTGATGATGAAAAACACAGATATCCACTATCTGCTGTTCTGGTATCGGAAAAAATGGATACTCCTCCTTGTGAACCCTGATTTTCAGGCCAATCTTCTTTTTGAAAAACTTTTGAACGGGATTTCAACGTATGAAAATAATAATGATATGCGGAATTTTAGCACCGGACTCATTTTGAAAGATGAAAAAATGGAAAGATTACTTGAAAAACTCAACCAGACACAGGGCATCATGGGATCATATGTATTGAATATGAAAAAAGGTGTGATTGCAAACAAGATGCCTCCTGTTTTTACCAGCTCAAAACTTCTGACAATCGGAAAGCTGCTGATTAAAATTTATCTTGCCGGAAAGATGAGTATCAAGGAGATATCCGAAATCACCCTGTTCTATCAGGAATCCGTTATCACTATTCGTGAAACCGCTTACCAGACGTATGTTGTTGTTTTATATGACCCTTCCATGAGGATGAACCATCTATCAACATCCTTGAACATGATCATGGGTGATCTCAGACAATTGGCAGGCCAATATGCGCCTGCGGAACTTCCCCGGATCAAAAAGGATATTCCCAAGGAATCCGAACGCAAACCCAAATCCAAAACCGAAATCAAACATATCTTCGAGGATGCGGCCGAAGAAAATGAATCGGTTATGATTGATCCGGATACCCTGATATCCTCCGGCCCAATGGCCGGCGTTCTTCAGGAGATGCAGACAGCGCTCACGAAAGTAATCGGTCCGATTGCACCGGTTCTATTCACTGTTTCACTCAAAGAATGGATTGCAACGGATCGTCCTGATTTTTCGACCATTCAGGGGCTGGTGGATATCCTTCAAAAAGAGATTAATGATGCTGAAAAATTCGATGCCTATCATAAAAAAATTACACCTTATATCTGGGTAAATAATTAAATCATGCATCCTGGAAAAGGACAGCCATTGGAAATTATTCAGGAAGAATTTGCAGGCAAAATTTTACAGATTCAGGGTGTTGGTGGTTTTCTCCTGGTCCGGAACAACGGACAGTTGCTGGCTTCAAAAACAGACATGACAACAGATCCTCAAACCCTTGCGGCTATGATGACTTTAAGCAACCAGGACAGCAAATCACTTCAATCAACCATGGGATTGGGCCGATATCATTATCTGATGGTGACCCAGGAAAATATCGGAAAACTGTATGTATTCCCGATCCAGAACCATCTGCTTGGCGTGATTCACAGATGCCCGGACCATGATCCGATATTTGTCAAAAGAATCAGACAGTTTATTCATGGGCTGGCTTCATGACAAAGATTTCCCTGGATCAAAAACCAACCTTTGACTCCATATCATAAAATCCATCTTGACTTGATTCTGAATTATGGTAAACAATGATCCATCATATGATGGAAGCAACTGACAGAAAATAAAAACAATTTCTAAAAAAAATAACCCCTTTTGAATCAGGGGAATTTTTGAAACTGAAAATTTGGAGGTCGTTATGGTAAAAAGAGGCGCTCTTTCAGGAATAACCGTGCTGGATCTTTCACGTCTGCTCCCTGGTCCATACTGTTCCATGATCCTTGCTGACCATGGTGCCCGTGTAATCTCTTTAGAAGATAAGAAGTTTCTGGCGGAAGGTCATTTCGTACAATTGCTGAATCGAAACAAAGAGCATATTTCCCTGAATTTGAAGACCGAAGAAGGAAAAAAAATATTTTTCCAGATCGCCAGGAAAGCCGATGTCATTCTGGAGCAATTCAGACCCGGTGTGGTGGAGCGACTGGGAGTAGACTATGACGCTGTTAAAAATATAAATCCCAGAATCATTTATTGTTCTATTACCGGATACGGCCAAACCGGTCCCTACAAGAACCGGGTAGGGCATGATGCAAACTATCTCAGCATTGCAGGGGTGCTGGATCTTATCGGAAATAAAAATCAACCTCCATCTATTCCAGGAGTACAGATTGCAGATATTGCAGGCGGTGGTATGAATGCAGCGATCGGAATCCTTCTCGCACTTCAATCCAGGGAAAGAACCGGTAAAGGACAATATGTAGATATCTCCATGACAGATGGAATGGTTGGGTTATTGCCGGTGGCTCTTTTCTTTCATCAACTGACAG